>DATEZM010000127.1:0-4018 GCA_035255625.1 Rhizomicrobium sp.
TACACGCTGGCGAGCGACCTGTCGCAAATGGAGCTCGACGTCGACATCGACGAGGCCGATGTCGGCCTGCTCAAGACCGGTGCGAAGGCGAGCTTTACGGTCGATGCCTATCCCGCGCGCCGGTTTCCCGCGACGCTGATCTCGATCCACAACGCGCCGCAGACGGTGCAGGGCGTGGTGACTTATCGCGGTGTACTCCTGGTCGCCAACAAAGAGGGGCTGCTCAAGCCCGGCATGACCGCGACGGCGCAGATCGACGCGGCGCACATTCATCATGCGCTGCTCGTTTCCAACACGGCATTGCGTTTCGTGCCGCCGGATGCCGTCAAGGCCAAGGCGCCACCGCAACCCGTGCCGCAGAACGGCATCAATTGGGGGCGCGTCTGGGTTCAGGATGGCGGTGTGCTCAAACCGCACGACGTCAGACTCGGGGCCACCGATGGCCGCCTGACCGCGGTGCTGTCGGGCGACCTCAAGGACGGCGATCTCGCCGTCACCGACATCGCCGCCAAGCCGGGCGCGAAACCTTAAAGATGGCAGACGCGCCGCTGATCGAATTCCGCCGCGTCACAAAGGTCTACGGTACCGGCGAAGCGGCGGTCGCGGCGCTGGCCGGTATCGATCTCACGATCCACGAGGGCGAGTTCGTCGCGGTGATGGGCCCGTCCGGCTCGGGCAAGTCGACGGCCATGAACATCCTGGGCTGTCTCGATGCGCCAACCGAAGGCCATTATCTGTTTCGCGGCACCGACGTCAGCGCATTGACCCGCGATCAGCGCGCCCTGTTGCGCCGGCATTATCTCGGCTTCGTCTTCCAGGGCTTCAATCTCCTCAAGCGCACCACGGCGCTCGAGAATGTCGAGCTGCCGCTGATCTATCGTGGCATCGTGCGTTCCGACCGCCGTCGGGAGGGGCTCGAGGTTCTCGCCCAGGTCGGTCTCACCGGCCGCGAGCATCACACCGCCGCCGAGCTGTCGGGCGGCCAGCAGCAACGCGTCGCCATCGCCCGCGCGCTCGTCACCCATCCGTCGGTTGTCTTCGCCGACGAGCCGACGGGCAATCTCGACAGCGCCAAGAGCCACGAAATCATGCGCCTGTTGAAATCGCTGAACGCCGAGCGCGGCCTCACCATCGTACTGGTGACGCATGAGGAGGAAGTCGCCTCCTATGCGAGCCGCCAGGTGCGCTTCCATGACGGATTGATCGTCGCCGACACGGGGGCGAAATGATCCTCAATGCCTTCCTTCTGGCGTTGCGCGAGATCCGCAACAACCTGTTGCGCGCCGGATTGACGACGCTCGGTATCGTCATCGGCGTCGGCGCGGTGATCCTGATGGTCACATTGGGCGCCGGTGCCAACAGCCGCGTAACGTCCGACATCGCCACGATGGGAAACAACATGCTCATCCTGTTTCCCGGGCAGCGCAACGGGCCGCCGACCGCGAGCACACCGTTCGATATCGCCACCGTGGATGCGATCCAGCGCGACGTGCCGGGCCTCGCGCAAGTCGTGCCGGAGCTGACTGTGCCGGGCGTCGCGGTCAGCGGCAACCATAACCACTCGACCCAGATCGACGGCACCACCAACGCCTACCTTGCCAGCCGCAACTGGCCGGTCACCTACGGTCGCGATTTCTCGCCGGCAGAACTCCTGGCCGGCAAGTCGGTGTGCATCCTGGGCGAAACCGTGCGTCACGATCTCTTCGGCGATCAGATCCCGATCGGCGAGCGCATCCGCATCAACAAGGTGACCTGCGAGGTCATTGGCCTGCTGGAGCCCAAGGGTACGTCTTCCTTCGGCCAGGATATGGACGAACTGGTGCTGATGCCGCTAAAGGCGGTACAGCGCAAGCTCGCCGGCTCGACCGAGATCAACCTGATCCGCATCTCGGTCGCCAACCAGGCGGACATCCCGCACTCAAAGGATGCCATCAACCGGCTGATGCGCGAGCGCCGCCACATCCTGCCCGGCCAGGCCGACGACTTCGATCTTGCCGACATGGCCGAGATCACCCAGGTGGTGCAGGGCGTCGCCGCCATCCTGACCGCCTTCCTCTCTGCCGTCGCCGCGATCAGCCTTCTGGTCGGCGGCATCGGCATCATGAATATCATGCTGGTGTCGGTGACCGAGCGCACGCGCGAGATCGGCGTCCGCCTCGCCATCGGCGCCCGCGAGCGCGACGTACTGCTTCAGTTTCTGATCGAAGCGGTGGTGATGTCGGCGAGCGGCGGCATCGTCGGTATCCTGCTGGGCCTGGCGGGCTCCGCAGCGCTCGCCCATGCGCTGAAGATACCGTTCATTTTCCAGCCCGGCATCGTGGTGATCGCGGTCTTGTTCGCGGCCGCGGTCGGCGTTGCTTTCGGTTATTTCCCGGCCCGCCGCGCCGCGCGCCTCGATCCCATCGAGGCGCTCCGGCACGAATAGAACTCAGTTGTCGTCGTCGTCGCTGCTGTGATGCGGCGGCGCCGGTGGCTTGGGCGGCATCGGCGGCATGGGAGGCATTGGCGGCATCGGTGGGGTCATCGAGGACGGCATGTGCGTGCCGCCGATCTCCACATCGGCCATGCCATCATTCTTGAGCTGGCCCTTATAGGCCTTGATGCGGACATTGCCCGATCCCATCGCCGAAACCCGGGGATCGACTGCCATGCCGCCGAAATAAAGATCGCCGGCGCCGATAATGTCGACATGCAGCGGGTCGGCATAGCCGTCGGCGATCTTCACATTGCCGGAGCCGGCGATGTCGACCTTGACCGGACCATTCACTTTCAGCGCGGTGAAGTTGCCCGAGCCTGTAATATCGATGCTCAGCCCGTTGCCGATCGCGCCGACCGACGCATCGCCGGAGCCCGCGACATCGGCCCTGACGCTGCCCGCATTGTGCGCGATGATCTTGCCCGAGCCCTCGATCTCCAGCCGAAGTTCGCCGGCCACGTCGCCGACCTGCGTCTTGCCGGAACCCTCCACGGAGATGCGCGCCATGCTGGTGCGACCGACCGTCGAATCCCCTTCGGCGGTCCCTAGGCGGAGCGGACCATAGGTGTCGCCGACCGTCGCGTCGCCGACCAGATCGTCGATGCGCACGTCGCTGCCCTTTGGCACCGTCACCTTGATGAACAGCTTGCCATGGGTCTCGTCATTGATGTGAGAGAAGTCGAACCACTTCTTCCAGTCCCACACGTTGAAGTTCTCGATGTCGCTGCCCGTGATGCGGAGCTCGTTGCCTTCCTGCTTGACGGTCAGACCGTTCACCATCTCGCGCGAACCCGAGACGTCGACCTTCATCGGCCCGTCCTGGACGTTCACCTTGACGGTGCCGACGATGTCGTCGACCCGCAGCGCGGCGGCGGCGAAACTCTTGGTCGGCCAGACAACCCAGCCGGTGTCCGCGCCGGCTGCCGGCAGCACCAGCAGTGCCGCCACGGCGGCCCCGATCAGCATGGAATTTCTACCGTTGCGCATGTCTATCGCTCCTCAAGGGGCGGCTGGTCTCGCAGGACACATAGGATGTCCCCATTAGTGAGACACGAACGTTTTTTTTGCGTGAGGGCCATGCGCGGACGGACGGCGAACGAAATAGTCTTAAGCTTTTGAAATCACGGCATAAGTCTATAGCCACCGCTCTCTGTTACCAGGATGCGCGCCTGGCCTGGATTGGTCTCGATCTTCTGGCGGAGCCGGTAGATGTGGGTCTCCAGCGTGTGGGTGGTCACTGCCGGATTGTAGCCCCATACCTCGTGCAGCAGCGTCTCGCGCGGCACCGTATCGCCGGAGCGATAGAGGAATTTGAGGATGTTGGTTTCCTTCTCGGTCAGCCGGACCTTGCGATCGGCAGGGTCGACCAGGAGTTTCGCGCTCGGCCTAAACGTATAGGGCCCTATGCGATAGACTGCCTCCTCGCTCTGGCCATGGCTGCGCAGATGCGCGTGCACCCGCGCCATCAGGACGGCGAAGCGAAACGGCTTGGTGACGTAATCGTTGGCGCCGGATTTGAGCCCTTCGATGGTGTCGGCGTCG
>DATEZM010000128.1:0-6861 GCA_035255625.1 Rhizomicrobium sp.
GTGTTTCTGTCGTCCCGCGCCGCCGACTATCTGCACGGCGTGGTCATCCCGGTCGATGGTGGGTGGCTTGCACGGTGACAGTTGCACGAATGCACCGCTTCCCAGCCTTTGACGATTCAGTCCGCAAGTTTGACTTGTCTCATCGGGGCCGACCGGCTTAGGCTTCTACTTGCCACCGGTGTCAAGCCGGGGCGAACCGGGTCTTGACACCGGTGTCACACAGGGAGAGTGACTCAGCAGGGCCGCGATCGACGATCGGCTAGACAGCCGCGCCGACCGGCAAGGGGAGGGTTCCAGTGTCAAAGTCACCTAAAGGCATTGCCGGCTTGATGGCCGGCGCGTCGGCCATCATTCTTTGCGCCTCGACCGGCGCATTCGCCCAAGAGGCGCCGGCACAACCCATCGAGACGGTTGTCGTAACGGGCTTCAAGGAGAGTCTGGAGCGCGCGCTGGAGTTGAAGCGCAGCGCACTCGACTCGTCGGATTCGATCCTTGCCGAAGACATCGCAAAATTTCCGGATCTCAACGTCTCTGAATCGCTGCAGCGCATTCCCGGCGTTGCCCTCCAGCGCGACCAGGGCGAAGGCCGCGAGATCTCGGTGCGAGGCCTCGGACCGGGCTTCACCCGCGTGCGCATCAACGGCATCGAGGCGCTGGCCACGACCGGTTCGGAAGACGTCAATGGCGGCACCAATCGCGGCCGTGGGTTCGATTTCAACGTCTTCGCCTCGGAACTCTTTTCCGAACTGACGATACACAAATCCGCTTCCGCCAATCTGGAGGAGGGCTCACTCGGCGCAACTGTCGACCTGCACACCGCCCATCCTTTCGACTACAACAAGTTCACCTTGGTGCTCTCCGGTCAGGGCGGCTACAACGACCTTGCAGGCAGCTTCGACCCGCGTGCCGCGATGTTGGTGTCCGATACCCTCTTCGGCGGAAAAGTCGGTGTGCTGTTCTCGGGCGCTTATGCGATCCAGAACACGCTGGAAGACGGCACCAGCTCGGTGCGCTACCAGAACGACAATACCAACCAGAACGTGGTGCACAGCGAGCCGCTGGTCGCCGGTTGCGTAACCAACAATCCCGGCACGACGAACCAGTGCAGCTCCGCCCAGCGCTTCCACAGCGTGCTCGTCACCGGCGTTCTTCCCGGCACCGATCCGTCCCAGGTCGTTGGTTCGACCGAAACCGTCGGTGCGGTACCGAATGGAAACAATTTCAACGCCGCGACTCTGCCCAACGACTTCGACGTCGTTAACGAGGCATTCCATCCGCGCTTCCCGCGCTATGACAACATCCAGAACAACGAGAAACGGCTCGGTCTCACCGGCTCGGTTCAATGGGCGCCCGACGACTCCACGCTGTTCACGCTCGATATGCTGTTCGCCGACTTCGCGGTCCAACGTAACGAGGAATACCTCGAGGCGCCCTCCTTCAGCATCAACGGCGTTTCCAGTGCCTTGCAGCCAGCCGGCGCGCCGGCACTGCTCGCGCCCGCCCTCGGCATCGGCAGCATCAATGTGCTGAGCTATTCGCTCGATCCGGCGACGAACAACGTCGTGGGTCTGGGTGCAACCGGCGTCGGCTTGCGCGCCGAGCATCGTCTCGACCATCTCGACACGCGCTTCCAACAGGCGACTCTGGATGGCACTCACGAATTCTCGGATATCCTGAAAGTCCACACGCTGCTCGGCTGGTCGGAATCGCATCACCGCAATCCGATCCAGACCACGCTGACGATGGATTACAACTGCACGGCCGCGACGTCGGGAACCGGTTCAGTCGCGGGTTGCCCCGGCGGCGTCGCCGGCGGTGCCGGCTCGGTCGCGGACCCCTACAGCTTCGACTACTCGGCAGACGGCAAGACGCCGGCCATCAACTACGGCAACGTCAACGTGACGTCGCCGTCGGGCTGGTTCCTGTCGCAGATTCGCGAGCGCGCCGAATACGACTTCAACAGCTATCGTACCGCTCAAGCCGACGGCGAGTGGGATCCGATGGCCGGCATCAAGGTCCAGGCCGGTTTCGACTGGAAGAACTACGGTTATGCGACCGCAGATCTTCGCCGCACGAACGGCAGCACCGCCAATCTCGACAGCTTCATCCCCGCGGCCATCGAGAACGCTTCGTTGGCGAGCTACACCGAACTCGTGACTATCCACGGCTTGCCGGTGCCGGCGGGAACGCCGACCACATGGCTCGTCCCGAGTATCACCAAGGCCGCGGCGCTGTTCAATATCTTCAGCCCGACCGCCTTCAACACGATCTGGCCGGCCGCAAGCGCGCCGTCGCCGTGCAGCACGACTGGCTGCGGTGCGTTCCAGCTTGGTCCTCAGCCGGCGCTGAGTGCCAATGGTACCGTGCATGAAGACGATATCGGCGGATGGATCCAGGTGGGATGGGACGAGACGCTTTACGGCGTTCCGTTCCGCGGCGACATCGGCGGGCGCTATGTCGACACCAGTTCGACGGCGACCGGCTTCAGCTTCAACCCGACGCTGCTTGCAGTCGTCCCGACCACGGTGTCGCAGAGCTATCACGACTTCCTGCCGTCATTGAACATGGTGGTCGAACCGACCGACACGTTCCTCATTCGCTTCAACGCTTCGCAGGTGATGGCGCGTCCGGATCTGACGAACTTGTTACCGGGCGCGACTGTCACCAAATCCGGCACCAACCCGCTGGCGGTCAAGATCGGCAATCCGTTCCTTAAGCCCTTCCGGGCGAAGACCGCCGATTTATCTTTCGAGTGGTACTATCACAAGGGCGCGTTGCTCTCCTTCGCGTTCTTCTACAAGCACATCGACGATCTGGTGACGTCGCTGAACCAGAACATTCCCTACGCAGGCAACCCGTTCGGCCTGCCCGACAGCCTGGCGCTGGCGGCCTGCGGCGGCACCTTCACGGCGGCGTGCAACACCACCAACATCGCGACCTTCACCGAGCCGGTGAACCAGAAGGGTGCTCCGCTCTACGGCCTGGAGATCAACTGGCAGCAGCCCTTCGATTTCCTGCCTGACCCGTTCAGCAATTTTGGCCTCCTCGCCAACGCAACGTTTGTGCAGGCGACGCAGACCTACTTCCTCAACGCGACAGGAACGCAATTTATCAATGGCGATCTGACCAACCTGTCGCGCACCAGTGCCAACGCGACGCTGTACTACGACGACAATATCTTCCAGGCACGTCTGACGGGCGCTTTCCGCAGCAAGTACATCACCACCGTCAATCCCGGCAGCCTGAACGACTTCTTGTTCAACGCGCCGACCTTCAATCTGGACGCCTCGGCCAGCTACAAGTTCGACGAGAACTTCACGGTCACCTTCGACGCGCTCAACCTGACCAACCAGTACTCCTACCAGTACTACGACTCGGTCGGGCAGCGTCTGTCCTACAACCACCAGACCGGCAGCGAGTTCTTCGTCGGCCTGCGCTACAGCTACTGAACAATCCCTGTGGTTACCTGGGCGCCGGTTCAACCCGGCGCCCCTTTTTTTTGCCCGCTACGTCCCGGACTGAATGTAGGGCACCGTCTCGAACAGGCGGCGCTGATCGCCGCGCGGGTCGTTCTCCAGGCGCGTCGGCAGGTCGAACACCATCGTCTCGCGCCGTGCCAGCGAGTAGGGCGTCCATTTCGGGAGCGTGGCGTTGTTCGGATTGCCGGTCTTGGCGAAGGCGATGAAGGTTTCGCTCAGGATCGCCGCCATTGCACGCGCGCGTGCAGTGTCTCCCGTGATCGCGCCCGGCTGCGCCGTGTTGTCGAACGCAAGCGGGATGTCCGTCATGTGCTGGGCACGGCGTTTGGGATCGGGGCAAGCCCAGTCGAGCTGATAGGCGAAGGCGGGCGTGCCGGCCGCCGCGCGGGCTTCATCCTCGATGATCGCGCCGCGCCAGGATCGCGACGCGGTCGTCGCCAGGAAGAACAGATCGGTGGGCGAGATCCCGGAAAACCAGTTCTTGTACTTCTCGATCACCAGCGCGGGCGAAATATCGACCCGCATGTTGCTTGCCAGCCGGGCCGGCAGCTCGTCCCAGCTCAATGTGTAGATGCCGGCATCGGTGATGAAAGCGCGCGTCTCGTCGTGACAATTGCCGATCATCATCGGGATGCCGGCCGACTGGGCCGGGGCGTCAGGATAGAAGGGATGGCGCGACAGGGAGCGGAAATCGAGCACCGGCCCGAAGTAAACGCCGCCTTCGCCGAGAATGGGATCGATCGCCTTCAGCCCCTCGACGAGTTTCTCTGTGGGAAGGGAGGCGAGATCGTTCAGGCGCTTGGGTGACACGCCGACGGCAGCGAGGAAGGTTCGCGCTCTCTGGTCGGCATGCAGCGGGCCTGAGGCCGTTATCTGCTGGCCGCTCATTGTGGTGGCGCGATGGAACAGCCCCTTGGCGGCCGGTGTTGCCATCAGGGTCGCGATCTTGGCGCCGCCACCCGACTGTCCGAAGACCATGACCGTGTTCGGGTCACCGCCGAATTCCGCGATGTTGTCGCGCACCCATTCCAGCGCCAGGATCAGGTCGAACTGCCCGGCATTGCCGGAATCGGCGAAGCGGCCGTCCATCTGGCCCAGATAGAGATAGCCGAACGCGTTCAGGCGGTGATTGAGAGAGACGACCACGACATTGCCGCGCCGGCTGAGATTGGCGCCGTCCGTGATCGCCGAGGAGCCCGAGCCGCCCGAATAGGCGCCCCCATGGATGTAGACCATCACCGCGCGCTTGGCCCCGTCGCGCAGGGCTGGCGTCCAGACATTCAGGAACAGACAGTCTTCGCTGACCGGCTCAGCCCCGCGCGATTGCGGGCAGGCCGGACCATAGGCGAACGCGTCGCGCACGCCTTGCCAGGGCGCGGCTTTCACAGGTGGGCGGAAGCGATATCCGCGCGTGTCCTCGCCGTAGCGGATGCCCTTGAAGACATGGACGCCAGCGTCGTGGCGACCTCGGACGTCGCCTGCGCCGGTATGGGCGATCGCTTCGGCGCCGCGTGCGATCGCTGGCGCAGCGATCACTGCCGCGGTGACGACTCCGCCGAGTGTCACCTGCCGGCGGTCGAAAGTCGGTTTGGCAATTAGCATCGCGCGCTGTTCCCTGCTCAGGCCGGAATATTCCGCTTGCCACCGGTGTCATAGCAGCTTTGAAATGCGGAAAAAATGGCTGGCGACAGCTCCGCTATCAGCAGAAAAATTTGCGGTCCGCGCCTCGGCATCATGCTAAACGGGGCCCCTCAGAAAGGTGAGAACCCCATGAAGGAATTGGCACATTTCATCGGCGGCAAGCTGGTGAAGGGCACCTCGGGCCGCTTCGGTGACATCTATGATCCCTCGACCGGCGAGATACAGGCGAAGGTCGCCCTCGCGTCCAAGGTCGAGATGCGCCAGGCGGTGGAGATCGCCGCCAAGGCTTTCCGCGAATGGTCGGCGGTCAATCCGCAGCGACGCGCGCGCGTGTTGTTCAACTTCAAGGCGCTGGTCGAGAAGAACATGGACGAGCTGGCGCGCATGCTGTCGTCCGAGCATGGCAAGGTGCTGGCGGATTCGCGCGGCGACGTCCAGCGCGGCATCGAAGTCATCGAATTCGCCTGCGGCATTCCGCACCTGCAGAAGGGCGAATACACCGAAGGCGCCGGCCCCTCGATCGACATCTATTCCATGCGCCAGCCGCTCGGTGTCGTCGCCGGGATCACGCCGTTCAACTTCCCGGCGATGATCCCGATGTGGATGTTCGGTGTCGCCATCGCCTGCGGCAACACCTTCATCTGCAAGCCGAGCGAGAAGGATCCGAGCGTGCCGCTGCGCCTGGCCGAGCTGATGATGGAGGCCGGCGCGCCGGCCGGCGTGCTGCAGGTCGTCAACGGCGACAAGGAGGCGGTCGACGCGATCCTGACCGATCCCGACATCCAGGCGGTGAGCTTCGTCGGCTCGTCGGCCATCGCGCACTACGTCTATTCGACGGGCACCGCGCACGGTAAGCGCGTGCAGGCGATGGGCGGCGCCAAGAACCACGCCATCATCATGCCCGATGCCGATCTCGACCAGGTGACCAACGAACTGATCGGGGCGGGCTACGGCTCGGCCGGCGAGCGCTGCATGGCGATCAGCGTCGCGGTGCCGGTGGGCGAGAACACGGCGGAGGCCCTTGTCGCCAAGCTCAAGCCGCGGGTGGAGAGCCTGCGCGTCGGCATTCCGACCGATCCCGACGCTGATTACGGCCCGCTGGTGACGGCGGCCCATCGCGAAAAAGTGAAGGCCTATATCGACCAGGGCGTCGCCGAAGGCGCCAAGCTGCTGGTCGACGGCCGCAACTTCAAGCTCCAGGGTTACGAGAACGGCTACTACATGGGCGGCTCGCTGTTCGACCATGTGAAGCCGCAGATGAAGACCTATCAGGACGAGATCTTCGGGCCGGTCCTGCAGATCGCCCGCGCCAAGGACTATGAAGAGGCGCTGTCGCTGCCGAGCAACCACCAATATGGCAACGGCGTCGCGATCTTCACCCGCGACGGCGATGCGGCGCGCGAATTCGCCAGCAAGGTGCAGGTCGGCATGGTGGGTATCAATATTCCGATCCCCGTGCCGCTCGCCTATCACACCTTCGGCGGCTGGAAGCGCAGCGCCTTCGGCGACGTCAACCAGCACGGGCCGGAAGGCGTGCGCTTCTACACCCGCGTCAAGACGGTGACGGCGCGCTGGCCCAAAGGCGGCGTCCGCGAGAAAGCGGACTTCAATATTCCAACGATGAAATGAGTGATGAGACCGAAATCCAGTTCGAGCAGCGCGGCGCGGTCGGGCTGATCACGCTCAACCGGCCCAAGGCCCTGAACGCGCTGACCCATGGCATGGTTGTCGCGCTGCATGC
>DATEZM010000129.1:0-7159 GCA_035255625.1 Rhizomicrobium sp.
TCCAGCAGCCACAGAATGCGCTGCGAACGCGAATTGTTGAGATGGTGAACCTTGATCGTCACGGCGCCCTCCAATGGCCAATGCAGGATCGGAACAGGATCGCGGACGGGGCGCAATCTTGGCGCTTGTCTTTATCGATAAACGATGTTATTGTTTATCGATAAAAGGAGACTCGGCGATGACCACCACGGCAATCCTGCCCAAACTCTTCCGTTGGGCTTTCACGATCCTCGAGGGGGTTCTGGGTCTCGGCGCCCTTTGCATCGCCGTCACCATCCTGATCCACCCCAGTTTGCCGCCGAACGCCCATTTCGGCCCGATCCAGCGCGACATCGGCGGCCAGACAGCGATATTCAGCATCCAGCCGCCACCGGGCGGCGGCCCGGCCGTCGCCAGTGTCCAGGCCTTCAACGGCAACGCGGTCCTGAAGGTGAAGCAGCCCGCGGGCCTGGTCGATCTGTTGATCGGACATGGCCTGCCGCTGGTCCTGACCTACGTGCTGTTCCTGGCCGTTCTGTTCGATCTGTTGCGCCGGCTGTTCCGCAATGTCGAACGCGGCGAAAGCTTCACGCCACAAAGCGTGCGCCTGGTCCAGATCGTCGGCGGCGCGCTCATCGCCTTTGCCGTCGCCGCGACCATCATCAAGACCTGGTACATACGAATAGTCGTTGCTTATCTGCTGCAGCACACCGAGATCACCGTCTCGGGAACGCCGGTGCGCTTGCCGCACCTCAACCTCGAACAGATGCAGGTCGGGCAATGGCTGCCGTTCGGCGAGAGCATGTTCTGGAGCGGCCTCCTGGTGCTGGCGCTTGCCGAAGTTTTCCGCCAGGGCCTGGCGCTGAAGCGCGACGCAGAGCTGACGGTTTAGGCCATGCCGATCAAGCTCAACCTCGACCGGGTGATGGGCGAACGCCAGATCAGCCTCACCGAGCTCGCCGAGCGCATCGGCATCACGCTCGCCAATCTGTCGATCCTCAAGACCAACAAGGCCCGCGCCATCCGCTTCACCACGCTGGAGGCACTGTGCCGGGAGCTCAAATGCCAACCGGGCGATTTGCTCGAATTCGTGGCGACGTCGGAAGACGGGAACGCCGAAGTCTGACGTGGCTTGCGCCGCTCTTACCTTGGTGGCTCGCGCCACATCTATCTTGGTGGCTCGCGCCACATGGGCCACAGCGTCGGACCATTCGGGATTTTGATCTCGCCCGTCACGTCGAAGCCGAAGCTGCGGTAGATCGGCAGGTTCGTGTCCTTGCTGGATTCCAGATAGCAGGGAATCCGTGCGGCATCGGCGACGCCCAGTTGATGGCGCATGATCAGGCTGCCGAAGCCCTTGCCCTGCTTGTCGGGATCGGTGCCGATGGTCTGAAGATACCAGTGCGGCGTCTTGGGGTGGACCTTCTCGATCCGGTCCATCGTCGCCATCACGTTGAGCACGCCGGTGCCGAAGGTACCGAGCAGTTCGGGTGCGTTGATCACATAATCCCACACATGGACATGCCAGCCATCCGGCGGCCGCCACAGCGCCACCGCTTCCGCGCCGCTGGTCATGAAACACGCGCCATGCGGCAGGCCGAGCTTGAACAGGAGCTTGAACATCCGCGGCAAGGCACGAGTCCGCGCCGACACGTCCGGCAACAGATGCACGGTCACGGGATCGTCGAGAAAAGCGCGGGCCAGCGTCGCGGCGAGCGCCGGTGCGTCGGACCACACGGCCTTGCGCACCGTGGCGTTCGATGCGCGGTCATTCATCTCAGCGATTCAATTCCCGCATCGCGTTGTCGAGGCCGGCGATCGTCAGCGGGAACATGCGGTTGGTCACAAGCTGCTGCATCAGGCCGATGGACGGCGTGTATTCCCAGTGCTTCTCCGCCACCGGGTTCAGCCACACGCAATGCTCGAACATCGTGGTGACGCGATCGAGCCAGACCGCGCCCGGCTCCTCGTTCCAGTGCTCGACGCTGCCGCCCGGATAGGTGACCTCATACGGGCTCATCGTCGCGTCGCCGACGAAGATGATCTTGTAGTCGCGCGGATATTTGTTGAGCACATCCCACGTCGCAAGCTTCTCGTTGTGGCGGCGGCGATTGTCCTTCCACACATCCTCATAGAGGCAGTTGTGGAAGTAGTAGAAATCCATGTGCTTGAATTCGGTCTTCGCCGCGCTGAACAGCTCCTCGCAGAGCTTGATATGCGCGTCCATCGAACCGCCGATGTCGAAGAACAGCAGCACCTTGACCGTGTTGTGCCGCTCGGGGATCAGCTTGAGATCGAGATAGCCTTTGTTGGCGGTGTCCTTGATCGTGCCCGGCATGTCGAGCTCTACCTCGGCGCCTTGGCGCGCCCATTTGCGCAACCGGCGCAGCGCCACCTTGATGTTGCGGGTGCCAAGCTCGACCGAGTCGTCGAGGTTCTTGTATTCGCGCTTGTCCCAGACCTTGACCGCCTTGCCGTGGCGCGATTTGTCCTGACCGATGCGCACGCCTTCCGGGTTGTAGCCGCCATTGCCGTAAGGCGACGTGCCGCCGGTACCGATGGCCTTGTTGCCCTTCTCGTGGCGCTTCTTCTGTTCCTCCATCCGGGCCTTCAACTGTTCCATCAGCTTGTCCCAGCCGCCGGCCTTCTCGATCATCTTCTTCTCCTCTTGGGAGAGGAATTTCTCGGTCAGGGCCTTCAGCCATTCTTCCGGGATCTGGGAGAGGAGCGAGGCGTCGAGGCCTTCGAGCCCCTTGAAGACATGGCCGAAGACGCGGTCGAACTTGTCGAGATTGCGCTCGTCCTTCACCAGGGCTGTGCGCGACAGGTAGTAGAATTGCTCGATCTTCATGTCGATCACGTCGTGATCGAGCGCATCCATCAGCGCCAGATATTCCTTTAGCGTGACGGGAATCTTGGCGGCGCGAAGCTCGTCGAAGAACTGGAAGAACATGGCGGACCTCGGACAGGCGATAGCGGTTCGCCGAGCTTAGCGCGCCGGCCGCAGCCTGTCAGCGGCTCACGGCCCTGAAAAACAGGCCTTGAGCAGGGGATCGAGGCCGTTCTGCATACCGTTCATATGCGCGTCCTGAACGATGCAATCGACCAGGAGGCCATTCCGTAGCGTCGTGATCACCGTTTGGCGGCTTGGTGCCCCATTGATGGCTGGCCCGGGACCAACGCGGTCTGCGGCCACCATCCTCGATCCCGCCGGGGCGCCTGCCATTGGTGTCAGGCCCATCAGGCTGCGGTCATTCTGGACCGCGAGCGGCGTGTCGCCGGCGCCATCGACGAACTTCCGTATACGGATTTGTCCGGCTTTGGTATCGCCGGCAGCATAAACGCAGACACCAAGCGTGCCCGGCGCCGCAGGCCCATCGAGACGGACGAAGGTGAGATCGCCATAGGTGGACAGGCAATTCGTGCCGCTGCCGGTATGGCTGTAGGTGCCGTCGGCGGCGCGAGCCCACCCATCAGGCAATGCCGGCAGGTCGGCGGCGCTTGCCGCCACCGCGAACAGGCAGGCGACGACGATGCCTGCCGCGCGCATCAATGCGCCGCGGGCGTCGGCGCAAGCGTGGCGGCGGGCAGCTTGGCGACATGCGTCAGCGCCTCGGCGAAGACGGCGTCGAGGAAATCGTTCTTGGCCTGGTCGTCGCGCGGCGTGGCGAATTCGACCGTCGCCTCCAGCGCCCAAGCGCCAAAGGTACCGCTGGAGAACAGGATGCGGTAGTGCAGGGTTTCGAGCGCTGCCGTCTCGTAGGTTCGGGTATAGACCGACATCGGGGTCTTGCTGCCGCCCAATGGCAGCGTGCGTTCGTCCACGATCTTGCCGCCGATGCCTTCCTGCTCGGTGAATTCGGGGACGAGTGCGGTCTTGGGGTCGTAGGCGCTCTTGAGCGGAGTCAGGGTGATCGTTCCATAGACGCCGTCGAGCCTCGAATAGGCGCAGAAATCCGAGCCCAACTCCGGATCGCGCTCGCCATAGGCGTCGCGCTCGAAATGCGCGATGTAGAGCGGACAGACGAAGCCGGAAGCCGAATGCACCTTCGCGTCGTCGGGCGCGTCCTTGAAGGCATCGATGTCGGTGGTCTGGGCCAGCGCGGGAGACAGCGTGAACGCCATCGCGGCCAGCACAAGTCGGATCGTCGGCGTCATTCGCGGTTCTCGGAATTTCATCTGCGCGATACTATCAGAGGTGCGGCGCGAACGACACGCATCGCTAAGGGACGGCAAGATGGCAATTCCTGACGGCGCAGAGGCGGCGCGCCCTTTCCTTCCTGCGAAGGATTTCGACACCAGCCGGGCGTTCTACGAGGCCCTGGGCTTCACCAAGCTGCTAGACGGCGACGTCGCGATCTTCGGCATCGGGGCGACCTCGTTCATCCTGGGACGCCACTACCAGGAGGACTGGGCCGGGAATTTCATGATGCAGCTGATGGTCGACGACCTCGATGCCTGGTGGGCGCACATCCAGAGCCTCGACCTGCCCGGCCGTTTCGGTGTGCCGGCCCCCAAGCCGCCGGAGCTGCAGCCCTGGGGCCTGCGCATCGCCTATGTCGTCGATCCGGCCGGCGTGCTGTGGCACATCGCGCAGCGGCGGCCGGACAAGCTGCACGACCGGTAAACACCCGCGCTGCCTGCGCCTTAGTTCCGGCTCTCCCGCCGCGCCAAGAACGCCAGGCGCTCGAACAGATGCACGTCCTGCTCGTTCTTGAGCAGGGCGCCGTGCAGGGGCGGGATGAGCTTGGTCGGGTCTTTTTCCTTCAGCGCCTCGGGCGGAATGTCCTCGTTCAGCAGAAGCTTCAACCAGTCGAGCAGTTCGCTGGTCGAGGGCTTCTTCTTGAGGCCCGGCACATCGCGGATCTGATAGAAAACGTTGAGCGCCTCGCTCACCAGCTTCTGTTTGATGCCGGGATAGTGCACGTCGATGATTCGCTGCATGGTGTCGCGCTCGGGGAATTTTATGTAGTGGAAGAAGCAGCGGCGCAGGAAGGCGTCCGGCAGCTCCTTCTCGTTGTTCGAGGTGATGAGGATGATCGGGCGGATCTTGGCCTTGATCGTCTCGCCGGTCTCGTAGACGAAGAATTCCATGCGATCGAGTTCGAGCAGAAGATCGTTGGGAAATTCGATGTCGGCCTTGTCGATCTCGTCGATCAGCAGAACGGGCCGCGCCTTCGTCATCTCGAAGGCCTCCCACAGCTTGCCCTTCTTGATGTAGTTCTTGACGTCCTTGACGCGCGCGTCGCCGAGCTGGCTGTCGCGCAGACGCGTCACGGCGTCATACTCGTAAAGACCCTGGATCGCCTTGGTCGTCGATTTGACGTGCCAGGTGATGAGCGGCGCCTTCATCGCATCGGCGACCTGGAAGGCGAGTTCGGTCTTGCCCGTGCCTGGCTCGCCCTTGATGAGGAGCGGCCGCTCCAATGTAATCGCAGCGTTGACGGCGATCTTCAGATCGTCCGTCGCCACATATCTTTCGGTACCTTCGAAGCGCGGGGCAGCCATCTTGCTCTCTTTGGGTGGGGAAATAGCGTGGGTGAAAGGGTAGGTGGCGACCGCGACGGGCGCAAGGGCGCGCCAATCGGGCGCTTTGCCGCTAATCTCGCGCCATGAGTGGACCCAACCAGTCTTCTGCGCCGATCGCGCGCGCCATCGACCTTATCCGGCAAGGGCAATGGGAATTGGCGGAGCGGACGCTGGGGCAAGTGCTGCTGGCGCAGCCGCGGGAGCCCAGCGGATTGCAACTGATGGGCCTGGTGCGCGCCAACCAAGGCCGCAACGCGGAGGCCGAAACACTTTATCGCCGCTCGCTGGCGATTCTGCCGCGGCAGCCGCATGTGCTGTCCAATCTTGGGCGCCTGCTTGCCACGACCGGACGCGTCGATGAGGGGATCGCGACCCTGCGCTCCGCTGTGCGGATGGATCCGAACAATGTCGATGCGGTACTCGTCCTCGGCCAGGTGCAGCAGGGTATCGGCGACCTCGCCTTTGCCGAGAACAACCTGCGCGCGGCCCTGAAACTGGCGCCGGACAGCCTGACGGCGCATCTCAGTCTCGGTGCCCTGCTTAGTGACGACAATCGTCCGGCGGAAGGCGAGGCTGTGCTGCGCCGGGGGCTCGAACTCAAGTCACCGCCGGCAATGCGCGCGGCGCTGGAGCACAACCTGGGTGTCGCGCTGAAGATGCAGAGGAAATACCCCGAAGCTCTAGCGCAGTTCGATGCCGCTCTGGCGAAGGTGCCGGAGCTTCCGCGCGCCGAAGCCAATCGCGCCTCCGTCCTGCAGCATCTGGGCCGCCAGGAGGAAGCGGTGACGGCCCTTCGGCGCGCCATCGCGCGCGACCCGATGCACCTCGCGGCGCATCAGGAATTGAACGCGCTGCTCTATCGCATGGGCCGCGACGAGGAATTTTTGCGCTCCTATGACGAGGCGGTGGACCGGACCACGAAGGCCGCGCCGTTGCTGACGGCCAAGGGCGGCTTCCTCACGCGCACCGAGCGCTTCGAGGAGGCCGTGGAATGTTTCGAGCGCGCCGCTGCCGCAGAGCCGGAGAATCCGGCAGCGCAGAATGGATTGGCGCTGGCGCTGGCAGCGCTCGGCCGCTTCGAACCCGCCATCGCGGCCCATGAGCGCTCGCTGGTCCTCAAGCCTGGTGATGTGCAGACGCAGGTCAATCTCGCCGGCACACTGCTGCGTTTCGGCGATGCCGGGCGCGCGCTGAAGCTGACCCAAGGCGCGATCGAGAAAGCGCCGCACGACCAGGCGGCGCTGGCGGTGCATGAACTTGCCTTGCGCCTCAACAGCGATGCGCGCGCTGAAACGCTCGCGGACTATGAGCGACACGTGCAGATATTCGATCTTGAGCCGCCGAAAGGCTTCGCCGACATGGCGGCGTTCAATGTGGCGCTGAGCACCTATCTCGACACGCTGCATGGCGATGCACGCGAGCATATCGACCAGACGCTGCGTCACGGCACGCAGACCCTGGATCCGCTGTTCAGCGGCGATAACCCGCTGATCGCGGCCTTGCGGCAGCCGATCGAACAGGCAGTGGGCACCTATGTCTCGCGCATGTCCGGTGACGAAGCCCATCCGCTGTCATCGCGGCGGCGCGACGGATTCCGCTTCACCGGCTCGTGGTCGTCGCGCCTGCGCGACCGCGGCTTTCACACCAATCA
>DATEZM010000130.1:0-8628 GCA_035255625.1 Rhizomicrobium sp.
AATTTCATCAAGGAACAACGTGCCACCTTCGGCTTGCTCGAAACGCCCAACCCCACGGTTTGTGGCTCCGGTGAACGCGCCGCGCTCATGACCGAACAATTCGCTTTCGACGAGCTCTTTCGGGATTGCTGCCACGTTGACTGCTACGAAGCCGCCGTGGCGGCGTTTGCCGTAGTCGTGTAGCGCACGAGCCACCAGCTCCTTCCCGGTGCCACTCTCGCCCATGATCATGACAGTCAGGTCGGTCTGCGTGAGACGTGCAATGATGCGATAGATTTCCTGCATCGCCGGCGACCGGCCAATAAGCGGCAAGCGATCTTCACCGTGATGCTCGTTGACCGTGTCGCGCTTAATTGCAGGCGAGGCCAGCGCCCTTTGCACGACAGATGTCAGCTCCTTCAGATCGAAGGGTTTGGGCAGATAGTCGAATGCGCCCCGTTCCGTTGCAGTAATCGCGGTAAGGATCGTGTTTTGTGCACTCATCACCACGACGGGAAGGTCGGGCCTGATCTTCTTGATCCTTGGAATGAGATCGAAGCCGTTCTCATCCGGAAGAACGACGTCCGTGATAACGAGATTGCCGTCGCCTGCCGAGACCCATCGCCAGAGGCCGGCGGCTGTCCCTGTGGTGCGGACGTCGTAGCCCGCGCGCCCGAGTGCCTGGTTGAGCACTGTACGGATGGCAGAATCGTCATCGCAGATCAGGACCAATCCGGCAGGCATATCAGCCTCCTTCGCTTGCTTCGGTCGCTTTAGGCAGCAGGATGCGAAACACTGTGCGACGCGGAACCGACTCGCATTCGATTACGCCGCCATGGTCGCCGAGAATTTTCGCAACAAGTGCCAATCCCAGACCTGAGCCTCGCGGCTTGGTGGTGACGAAGGGATCGAAGATGTTCGGCATCAAGTCCGCAGGCACCCCCGTACCGTTGTCGCGCACAGTCACTTCCAACGGCAGGCTGAGGCGCTCACCCGCGACTGCGGCGCCAAACCGAACGCCAGGGCGATAGCCGGTGGTCAACGTGATCTCACCGCCTATTTCGGGAAGCGCATCAGCGGCATTGCGGACGAGGTTCATGAACACCTGGATAAGTTGATCACGGTCTCCGAGTACGGCCGGCAGCGAGGGATCGAAAGACTCAATGATCATCACATCCTTGGCGAAGCTGGTCTCAGCGACCTTGCGCACGCGGTCAAGAACCTCATGGATGTTCACGGGCGTTCGGGGAATCGCACGCGTATCGCCAAACGATTCCATCCGGTCGATCAGCGCTCTTATGCGATCGGTTTCATCGCAGATCAGTTGGGTCAGCGCCCGGTCGGCATCGCTGCTGGACTCTTCGAGCAATTGTGCCGCTCCCCGGATGCCCGCGAGCGGGTTCTTAATCTCATGTGCCAACACCGCGGCCATGCCGTGCATCGATCGGACGGCGTCGCGATGCAGGAGCTGCCGATCGATGCGCTGCGCGAGGCTTCGCTCCTGGAGAACCACGGCCATCGTGTCCTCGGGCTCGGGCAACGGCGTGACCTGGACATCCGCGACCCGTTCGCCATTGCGTGGCGTGGTGAGATCGACGTTACGCTCACTGACTGAGGCGCCGCGCTGCCGAGCCTGCGAGACAAGCTGCAACAATGGGCTTCCAAATGGCACCAAGTCGGCAAGGTTCTGGCGAACCAGCAGCCCGGCGCCCGTATCGAAGAACTGTTCAGCCGCGGGATTGACGAAGAGAATGCGCAGATCACCCGCGACAACCAACAAGGGCATGGGGAGCGCTGCGGCCACGGCCGCCGTTGCCGCCGCTTCTCTAGTCGCGCTGTGATGCTCACTCATACGGGCTAATGCCTACTGAGTGTGCAATGTAACTAGCAGTCTATAAATTAGGCAATGAATTTGTTGCAATGCGGCGTGGACGACTGGATTGGCTTGCCGAAACGGGCGTTCGTGCTACCCAGTGACGCTCGAACCTGAGGATCTCAATGTCGGGCGTCGCCGCCTTGATCGTCGCAGCCGGCCGGGGCGAGCGGGCCGGCGGAGCGGTGCCCAAGCAATACATAAACATCCTCGGCAAACCGATTCTTCGGTGGACCTTGGACGTATTTTCCGATCATCCCAAAGTGGGGGCGATTCAGGTCGCCATCGGCCCTGATCAAGAGACTGCTTATCAAGCCGCTACATTCGGGCTCGACTTGCTGCCGCCGATCGCGGGAGGGGCTACGCGCCAGGAGTCGGTTCGGCGCGGGCTCGAGGCGCTTGCGGCCTCCGCGCCGGATCTTGTTCTGATCCACGATGCCGCGCGCCCGCTTGTCTCGGCGCAGATGATCGATGCGGTCATAGCTGCACTCGAAGAAGGCAATGACGCAGCAGTTCCCTTGCTCGCAGTCGCCGACACGCTCAAGCGGGTAGAAGATGGAAAGTGGACCACCGTTTCGCGCGAAGGGCTGCACCGCGCTCAGACACCACAGGGCTTTCGATTCGCCAAGATCCTGCGTGCGCACAAGCATTTTGCGAATCAAGAGGTCACTGACGATATGGCCCTGGCCGAACTGGCTCATCTGAACATCGCGCCGGTCGCAGGCGAAGATGCCAATAGGAAAGTCACCGAACCAAGGGATTTTTCTCTGGCGGAAATGCATCTGCGCGCGCGGCTGGGCGAGAGCCGCACCGGCATGGGCTACGATGTGCATCGCTTTACGTCGGGCGACCACATCTGGCTTTGCGGCATAAAGATATCGCACGACCATGGCCTTGAAGGCCATTCAGACGCCGATGCCGGATTGCATGCGCTGACGGACGCAATCCTTGGTGCCATCGGCGAAGGCGATATCGGTGTGCACTTTCCGCCGAGCGACGAACGCTGGCGCGGCGCACCGTCGTGGAAGTTCCTAGATCATGCGGCGTCTCTGGTCGCTTCCAAGGGCGGAGCAATCTCCCATTGTGACATCACGATCATCTGCGAGCGGCCGAAAGTCGGGCCGCATCGAGAGGCCATGCGGGCACGCGTTGCAGAGATCCTCAAGCTCGATATTGCGCGTGTCAGCGTGAAGGCAACTACAACAGAGGGGTTGGGCTTCGAGGGACGGAAAGAGGGCTTAGCCGCGCAAGCGGTCGCCACCGTGAGGCTACCCTGAATGCGACAAAGCTCTGTCGCAACCCTGCTCTCGACTTTTTTTGGCACCGGTTATTTTCCGCTCGCGCCGGGCACGGTCGCCAGTCTCCTTGCGCTTCCGCTCGCCTGGCTGATGGTTTGGAAATGGGGTGGCATGTTATTGGCTGCCGCTGCAATTTTGGCTTATTTCGCCGGGGTCTGGACGACAGGACTCTACGCCTCGCGCGTCGGAAAATCTGATCCTTCGGAATGCGTAATCGACGAAGTCGCCGGACAATGGCTGGCTTGTGCGGTAGCGCCGCTCAGCGTGGCGGGATTTGCTTTGGCCTTCGTTCTATTTCGCGTCTTTGACATTTCGAAAATGTGGCCCGTTTCGCTTGGCGAAAGGCTGCCAGGCGGCTGGGGCATCATGACCGACGACTTGATCGCCGGAATTCTGTCGGCGTTCATCATTGCGGCACTCCGTTGGCGCGGCCTAGTCTGAGGGGCTCCCCGGAAAGATGCCGCGATGTTCTCCTCCGCCCTGCTCCGCCTCGCCGAAGTCGTAATCGCCGACGCGCGCGCCGCCAAGCTACGCGTGGCCACAGCCGAAAGCTGCACCGGCGGACTGATCGGCGCCCTATTGACAGAAATTCCAGGATCTTCGGCGGTGTTCGACCGCGGCTTCATCGTCTACACGAACCGCGCCAAACAGGACCTTTTGAACATACCAGGTGATTTGATTGCCGATATGGGCGAAGTATCCGAAGCGGTGGCGCGCATGATGGCCGAGAGCGCCGTCGAGAATTCCAACGCCCAACTCGCGGTCGCTGTGACCGGTATTGCTGGCCCCGGCGGCGGTACGACTATGAAACCGGTCGGACTGGTTCATGTTGCAGCTTGCCGCGAAAACCGTTCGATCATGCACGAGGCGCATCGCTTCGGAGACATCGGCCGCACCGAAGTCAGACTCAAGACTTGCGAAGCGGCACTAGCTCTGCTGCACCGGCTGATCTGACAGCGCCCTAGCTCGTGCTTCAAAGGAATCGGCCATCTTCACATAGGCTTTGCCGAAGGCTGCGCCCGCGACGGCATTGAGAAGGCGGCTCTTGAACTCGTAAGCGATAGAAAATTCGACCCAGCAGTCCGAACCCGCCGGTGTGAAGCGCCAATGGTTCTCGAGAGTTTTGAACGGACCAGAGGTCTGCGTCACGTCGATGGTCCACGCAGCAGGATCGAGGATCACCCGGCTTATGTATTTCTCGCGTAGCGCGCCGTAGCCGACGGCCATCTCTGCTATGATCGCGCCGCGGCCCTTCACGTGCCCGCGATTAAGCACGCGCATTGCCACCACCCACGGCAGAAATTTCGGGTATTGCTCGACATCGGCGACGACCTGGAACATGAGCTCCGCCGGGTACGGAACGATCCGCGTTTCCGAATGGGCACTCACCCGGGCCGAGCCGCCTTCAGTGCGGCGAAATCGCTGTCGGCGTGATAGGACGAACGTGTCAGCGGGGTAGCCGAGACCATCAAAAAGCCCTTTGCCCGGGCAGTTGCCTCCAAGGCCTTGAACTCATCCGGTGTCCAGAATCGCTGCAAGGCGGCGTGTTTTTTTGTTGGTTGAAGATACTGCCCAATCGTGAGGAAATCGACGCAGGCGGCGCGCAGATCATCCATCACCTGCATGATTTCCTCGCGACTTTCGCCGAGACCAACCATGAGGCCGGACTTCGTGAAGCCCTTCGGCGCCAACTCTTTCGCGCGCTGAAGCAGTCGCAGTGACGCGAAATAGCGCGCGCCTGGCCGTACCGTGAGATAGAGCCGCGGCACCGTTTCGAGATTGTGGTTGAACACGTCCGGCGCCGCGGTCATCACGGTCTCTATGGCGCCATCCTTACGCAGGAAGTCCGGCGTCAGAATCTCGATCGTCGTCCCACTATTGAGCGTGCGGACAGAGCGAATGACGGCAGCAAAATGTCCCGCTCCACCATCCGCGAGGTCGTCGCGATCGACCGAGGTGATAACCACATGCTTCAGTCCCAATTTGACAACGGCTTGCGCGACATTCTCCGGCTCCGCTGGGTCGAGCGGCCCCGGCAGGCCAGTCTTCACATTGCAAAAGGCGCACGCGCGCGTGCAGGTGTCGCCCATGATCATCATGGTGGCATGAGCCTTCGTCCAGCACTCACCTATATTCGGGCAAGCCGCTTCTTCGCAAACGGTGTGAAGGTTGTGTGCGCGGACAATGGCCCGTGTCGCAGCATATTGCTGCGACACGGGAGCCTTGACGCGAATCCAGTCTGGCTTGCGCAACACGGGCGAGTCGGGACGTTGCGCCTTCTCGGGGTGACGCAGAGGCTTGGTATTGTCGATCACAATCGTCATTGCCAGACTGATATAGTCACTTAGCGGAGCGAAAGCATCGAATTTTGAACTTTTGTTCCCATTGAACGTTGCCTAGGACGCGAAGGAGACGCACATGCCCCGCAAATCGGCCAAAGCGACCGCGAAGACGCTTTCGCGTCGGCGGGCCCCCGTGCGTTGGCATCGCACATCGAAATCATGGCTGGACGGCGTGCCGGTCAGATCCATCGCGGTGATGGTCGGCGTCGCTGGATTGGCAGCGCTCGTCGTATCCCTCCTCGGCCCACGGCGGCTGCGCGACGATTTCGTACGGCCAATTTCAGCAGCAACGCTGATGCCTCTCGCTGCAGCGGTTGGGCCCCAAGCTGATCAGGTTTGGGCCCAAACGCGCCCTTGGCGCGATCGCGTAGGGAGGATACTCAGTTCAATCAACACCGACGAAGTCCGCGACTTGATCGCCGAACGGTTGTCGAACTGGGTCGATCGAATCCGGTAGGAATATTGTCCCGGAACTCCGCAGACGGCGTCCCAAATCTCTCGTAATATGGCCAGAGACTGCTTATGGCAGCTGACGTCGCTGGGCGACAGAATCGGGGTCGAAGCGTGAGCATTACGAGCATGGCCGCAGCGTCGGGCGAAGAGTCCGTCATGACGGCTGACCCGAGCCGATGGCGGCAGCCCGTTTTCCAAGCCTTGGTGGAGGCCCGCTCCCGTTACGGCGCCGCACGCCCTGCCATCGTAGACGGCGACGAACGCGTGCTCACCTACGAGGAGATCGTGCGCGCCTCGCTGGCACTTGGACATGCGCTGAAAAAGGGCACCAAAGCCGGCGAGGCCGTCGGCATCCTACTCCCGACCGGTGCCGGCGCGGTAATCGCGTTCTTTGCCGTCTCTGCCTATGGCCGCGTTCCGGCGATGCTGAATTTCACCAGCGGAGCCGCCGGCCTCAAGAGCGCTCTCAAGACTGCCGAGGTGAGGCGCATCGTTACCGCCCGCCGCTTCGTCCAGCTCGGCAAGCTCGAACAGCTGATCGAGCAATTGGAGCGAACGCACGAGATCGTTTATCTCGAAGATGTGCGCGAAAAACTGTCGCTGATGGACAAGGTGTTCGCTGCGATCGGCACGTTCGTTCCGAGCCTCGTTGCGAGCCACGCGATGCATTGGACGCCGGCCGTCATCCTGTTCACGTCCGGGACCGAAGGCGAGCCGAAGGGTGTGGCGTTGAGCCACGAGAACCTGCTCTCGAACGTCGAACAGGTGCGCGAACACATCGCGCTGTACCAGACCGATATCCTGTTCAATCCGTTGCCGACATTTCACTGCTTCGGGCTCACCGTCGGTTCGCTGATGCCGTTGCTGCTCGGCATCAAGGTGGTGTGCCATCCTACGCCCTTGCAGCCGCACGAGATCGTCAAGCGCATCCGCGAGACGGGATCGACCATCCTGCTGTCGACCGATACCTTCATTTCGCAATACGCACGGGCCGGCGACCAGGGTGATCTCAATTCACTCCGGCTTGCGGTCTGCGGTGCCGAGCGGTTGCGCGACGAGACGCGAGCGCTGCTGCGCAAGAAATACTCAATCGAACTTCTCGAAGGTTATGGCGTCACCGAAGCGGCGCCCGTCGTGGCGGCGAATCAGCCCGAGGCGAACCGACCGGGCACCGTCGGTCGGCTATTGGCCGGCATGAAGGCGCGGCTCGAACCGGTCGAAGGCATCCCGAACGCGGGTCGGCTGTTCGTGAAGGGGCCTAATGTCATGCTGGGCTATATCAAGCCGGAGAACCCCGGCGTCATCCAGCCGCCGCCTGAAGGCTGGCATGACACCGGCGATGTAGTCTCGATCGACGATGAAGGCTTCATCGCCATCAAGGGCCGGTTGAAGCGTTTCGCCAAGATCGGAGGCGAGACTGTGTCGCTCGCGGTGGTCGAGAGCATCGCCTCGGCGCTTTGGCCCGATCACAGCCACGCGGCAATCGCGGTGCCGGATGGTCGTAAGGGCGAACAAATCGTTCTGGTGACCACCAACAAGGACGCCAACCGTCACGACCTTGTCGGTTGGGCGCACAACCACGGCGTCGCCGAACTCGCTGTTCCCCGGCGCATCGTCACCGTCGAAGAGATACCGGTACTCGGCACCGGAAAGACCGACTATGTGCAAGTGGAAAGGCATGTGAAGGCACACGCAGAGACTGCCTAGGCCTTCGTTTCCAGATATTCGAGCCACGTTTCAGCGTTGCCGGTGACGAGTGGCTTCTGCTGGAGATCTTTCCGGTCGGTTTGCGCCGGCGTCTCGACAGCACAGTAATCAATTATTTCGCGCCGCAGCGCAGATTGCACTAGCAATTTCCGCCGACGCAGCGTGTTATCGGTCAAATATTGCTGCACCGCAGAATGGCTGTCTGAGGGGGCGTTCCGGCTTTTTGATGTTGTATGACGCTTATCAAGTCCAGTCGGACTTCTTTGCACCTATGCGCGCGTGGGCGGGGCTGACGAGCGCCGTCTTTCGCGACAGCTATTCCGGCCCGGCGGCGAACTACTTCCTTAAAAGCATTTCGGCAGCGACCGAGATGATGAATAGAGCCCGTCTCATTCACGACCGCCCCAACTACGAGATCGGAACGGTCGAAGTCGACGGTCGTGTCGTGCCCGTCGCCGAAGTCGCGGTCCTGGAGACGCCTTTCGCGACACTGCTTCATTTTCGGAAGGAGACAAATGTCGAGCAGCCCCGCGTACTGATTGTGGCGCCCATGGCAGGACATTTTCCGACGCTGTTGCGCCACACCGTTAAGACGATGCTCGCCGAACACGACGTCTACATCACAGATTGGAAGAACGCCCGCGACGTACCCCAGGCCGCCG
Organism: Rhizomicrobium sp.; assembly: GCA_035255625.1. Classification (GTDB taxonomy): domain Bacteria; phylum Pseudomonadota; class Alphaproteobacteria; order Micropepsales; family Micropepsaceae; genus Rhizomicrobium. The sequence goes on from DATEZM010000130.1 coordinate 8,315, forward strand.
GCCGCTTCGGCACCGATGAATATATCGCGCACACGATCCGTTTTTTCGAACATCTCGGGCCGGGCGCGCATGTCGTAGCGGTGTGCCAACCCTGTGCCGCGTTGCTCGCCACGGTCGCGGTGATGGCGCAGGACAACCATACCTGCCAGCCGCTCAGTATGACCTTGATGGCTGGACCGGTCGACACGCGGATCAATCCGACTTCGGTCAATACGCTGGCGACCGATCATCCGATCGAATGGTTCGAGAGAAACCTGATCACCACCGTGCCGCGGCGTTATCCCGGCGCGCATCGACGCGTCTATCCGGGCTTC
>DATEZM010000131.1:0-12708 GCA_035255625.1 Rhizomicrobium sp.
AGTCGGTGCGCGGCCGGAGATGAAGGGCAAGACGATCGTCGCAATCATCCCCTCCTTCGCCGAGCGCTATTTGTCGACGGCGCTGTTCGAGGGGCTGTAAGCGCGCATGACGGCGGACGCCTTCTTCGCGCGGGACGCAGACACCTACGTCCCGCAACCGGTCAGTCGCGGTCCGTGGAACGCAAATTCTCTGCATGGCCGCGTCGTGATCGGGCTTTGCGGCTACGAACTCGAGCGGCTGCATGGCGGGCCGGAATGGATGCCGGCACGGCTGACGGTCGACATGTACCGCCTGCCAGATCTCTCGCCGATCACGGCGGTGACGCGCATCATCCGCGGCGGCCGGCGCATCAAGATCGTCGACTGCGAGCTCATCAGCGGCGGCAAGAGCGTCGCGCGCGGGACGACGCAGTTCCTGCTGCGCAGCGAGAACGCGCCGGGCAAGACGTCGAGTCCGCCGAAATGGGACGCGCCCCTGCCCGACGATCTGCCGCCGCCGCCAGCCAACCAGTTCGGCGGACGGATGTGGAAGATGCGCAATGTGAAGGACTGGTTCGATTCCAACGAGGCACGCCGCGGCGCCTGGATGGCGGAAATGCGCGAACTGGTCGCGGGGTCACCGCTGACGCCGTTCACCCGCGTCGCGGTCGCGGCCGATTTCGCGAGCCCGCTCGCCAACCGGCACGAAAGCGGGCTCGGCTACATCAATACGGACGTGACCGTCTATCTGCACCGGTTGCCGGTCGGCGAGTGGATCGGCTTCGAGAAGATCAATCACCAGGCGAGCGACGGCGTCGCCATCGGCGAGTGCTTTCTGCACGACACGGATGGCCCGATCGGGTCCGCGAGTTGTGCCGCTCTACGGCAAGCGCGGGAGCCGCGTTAGCAGCCCGAATCCGGCATCTGCGCCATCCGCATCGGCGCCGGAGCGACGACCGAAACGAAGCGCGCCGAAAAGTTCGGCGCGTCGCATTCGATCGACGCCTCGAAGCGGTCGACGATAATCGTGACATGACCGCTCGCATAAGACTTGGTCGGCCGCGTCTTCATGCGCGGAAGAACCGCCCGCACGAAGGCGGCGGGATTGGTGACGAAGATGTCGTCGGGGCGGCCGTGGTCGCGAAAGGCGGGAAGCCGCACCATGGAGGTGCGGTCGGGACGGAAGTAGACCGACATGGAATTCGATCCGTCGTCGATGGCCTGGGCGCCATAGTAATAAGTACCGGCCAACTCGGTCTTGCCCGTGAAATGGACCGTGATGTTGTCCTTGTCGAAACGTTCAAAGACAAGGGAGCTATGGTCAGGAACGACAATTTGGTCGTCAATGCCCTGAAGGGCAACATGCGTCGCGGCGGCGGCTGGCAACAGCACCGACATCAGGACAGCCAGAATTGCCCAAGCCGTTCGAACCATCACACCTCTCCCAGCGCTTCGTCGAACAGATCAAGCATCGCGGCCCAGGAGCGGCGGTCAGTGTCGGCGTGGTATTCGAAATTCGGCATGTTGAACTGGCCGACCGACTTGTCGGTGAAGCTGTGGCCGGCGCGCGCATAGGTGATGACCTGGCAGTCCGCGTTCGCGTCGCTCATCAATTTCAGGAAGCGTTCGCGCGCGTCGGCCGGGATCAGCGGGTCCTTCTGGCCGGCGCAGATCATCAGCCGGGTGACAACCGGGCGGTCGTCTTTTTCCGGCAGTCCCTGCATGCCGGGATGGAAGGCGACGAGGCATTTCATCTCGGCGGCCCAGCGCGCCATCTGGATCATCGTGCCGCCACCGAAGCAGAAGCCGATGGCGCCGAGGCGCGACGCGTCGACATTCGGTTGTGACTTGAGGACATCGATCCCCGCCTGGACGCGCCGTTGCCAGAGCGCGGGGTTCGCCGCCAGCTCGTTCATCAGCGGCGCGGCTTCTTCCATCTTCGTCGCCACGGCGCCGTACATGTCGCAGGCAAAGGCGACATAGCCGAGCTCGGCCAGCATGCGCCCGCGCTCCTTCTCGTGATCGCGCAGGCCGCCGCCCTGATGGCAGATGAGGATGCCCGGCGCCTTCTTGCCCTTCGAACCGTCGGCCAGATAGCCGGTCAGCTTTTTGTCGCCGCAGGTGTACGAGATTTCCCTGGTTTCCATGCGCGTCTCCCTCGCGTTTTCAGATTCTTCGCACGGATCGCGCCATCGTGGGAACGTGACGCTATGCGGAATTGACCCGCGACGGATTTTCGTCCGAAACTTGCGTTTACAATTCGAATTCGATGTGCACCGTGTCGTGTGCGAGTTCCTTGCCGCCCGCCGACGCATAGAGCGCGCGGGCCGCGGTATTGTCCAAATCCGTCAGCACCCAGGCGATCTTGCAGCCGATGGCGCGGCCGTGCGCGAGCAAAGCCGCGAGCACCGCCTTGCCGATGCCCTGCCCGCGATGCGTCGGCGCCGTGGCGACTTCGTTGACGAACAGCTCGCGCGGCTTGTCCGGGTGGACATAGTCGACACCCGACGCGAAGCCGACGACCTCGCCACCATCGATGGCGACTGCGATGTGATGATGCGGATCGGCGAGGTATTCGCGCGCCAGGGCCGCATCGACGTCATTGTCGAAAACGGCCGGCGCGACGCGAGAGAGAATAGCTTCCTCACCCCGCTTGAGAACGCGAATATCGACGGTCACGCCCGAATCCAGTGCGCGTACTGCGCCGGCAGCGTCCATTTGTGGTTGGGAATCCCGAGCGCCCTGGCTGCGTGATAGGGCCATTGCGGATCGTCGAGCATGGCGCTCGCCAGGAAGATGAGATCCGCTTTCTCTTCGCGGAGAATAGCGTCGGCCTGCTTCGAATCCGTGATGAACCAGCCGACGCCGACCGCGATGCAGGCTTCCTTCCGGAAGCGCTCCGCAAACGGTGCCATGAAGGCCGGGCCCCAGGGAACGCCCGACAGGTCCGGCGAATTGAAGCCGATCGAGACGTCGACGAGGTCGAGGCCGAGCGCCTTCAGACGGCGGATCAGTTCGATCGACTCCTCGACCGTCTGGCTGCCGGGGATGAAGTCGGAGATGCCGAGCTTGGCCGTGAGCGGGAGATTCTGCGGCCACACCTCGCGCACCGCGGCGAAGGTCTCGAGCAGGAAGCGGATGCGGCTCTCGAAGCTTCCACCATATTCGTCGGTGCGTTTGTTGGAGAGCGGCGAAAAGAAACTCTGCGCCAGATAGCCGTGCGCGAAATGCAGCTCCAGCCATTCGAAGCCGGCGGCGTGGGCGCGCTTGGCGCCGTCCGCAAAGTCGCGCGTCGCCTGATGGATCTCGTCCTTCGTCATCGCATGCGGCACGCGCGGCAGGTTGCCGCCGAACGCGACCGCAGACGGCCCGATGGGCTCCCAGGCGCGCGGATCATCCGGCTTGATGTGATCGTCGCCTTCCCATGGCTTGTTGGCGGATGCCTTGCGGCCGGCATGGGCGATCTGGATGCCGGGAACGCAGTTGTGCGACTTGAGAAAACGCACGACGCGCTCCCATTGGCTGCCGCGATCGTCCGACCAGATGCCGGTGCAGCCCGGCGTGATGCGCCCTTCCGGCGCGACGGCGGTCGCTTCGGCGATAACGAGCCCTGCCCCGCCGATGGCGTGGCTGCCCAGATGGACGAGATGCCAGTCGGTAATGCGTCCGTCTTCCGCCGAATACTGGCACATAGGCGCCACCACGATACGGTTCTTGAGCGTGACGTCCTTCAGCGTGAAGGGATCGAACAATCCGGTCATGAAAACTCCGATGGTTGCTTGAGTGCGCCGGCGAGCAGGTCTGGCCGATCGGTACAAATAGCATCCAGGCCAAGGGCGATCAGGCGTTTCATTTCGGCGGGCTCGTCGACAGTCCAGGCGGCGACCTTGAGCCCAAGTGTCTTAGACTCGGCGACGCGTTCCGGCGTGGCATCGACATGGTTCGGAAACCAGCCGTCGCCGCCGGCGGCCTTGATCGCGCGCGGGATCGAGCCGCCATAATTGACCGCATCGAATCCTGCCGCCCAAGGCGAGGTGCCGGTCTCCGCCCAATGGCGCAGCAGGCGCATGACGGGCTTGTCGTCCTCGCGCGGCGGGCCCTGGAACTGGTCGAATTCCATGGTGGTGAACCAGCACTGCACGCGCGGTGCGATCTTCTTCGCATGGATCAGCCCGGACCAGTCGAAGCCGACGAAGATGGTGCGGTCGAGATAGTCGAATTTCTCGAGCACGGCGACCGACGCTTGCGCCAGCGCGACCGGATCGGCCGAGACCTCACGGTCGGCGAAGGAGGTCTTCAACTCGACCTGGAGCTTGAACGGCTTCTTCGCCGCCGCGGTGATCGCGAGCACTTCGGTCAGCGTCGGAATCCGCTCGCCGTCAACCGGCATGGTGTGGGGATGCGCGCGGCCGTAACCGCTCTCGGGATCAGGGCGGCCGATATCGAAGGCGCGCAATTGGTCGAGCGTGAGATCCTTGATGCGCGCCGTCGGCTTCTTGAGCCATTTGCCGCCGAGGCGGCAGATCTCCGGCTTCAGGCGGTAGTCGTGGAACACCACGACCTCGCCGTCGCGGCTGAGATGCACGTCGAGCTCGGCGCCGTCGCAGCCGCGCGCCGCCGCATCGCGAAACGCCGCCAGTGTGTTCTCGGGATAAAGCCCGGCGCCGCCGCGATGGGCGATGTTCAGTGTTGGCATTCGGGCGACAATCCTCGAACCGCTCAGTCAGCGTAGAGGAAATGCCCCGTCATGATCCATGGCTGGCGACAATCGGGCGAAAAGACCTGCAGGCCCAGCCATTCGAAGCGCAGCCGCGGCAGGCCGAGATGTTCGATACGCAGCTCGAGGAAAAAGGGCTCGCCGTCCTTCAGCACGCGGCGCATGCGCCCAGCATAGCAGTCGAAACGCTTGCCGGAGAAGACGTCCGACAGCTTCGAGCCGGTGATGTCGCGGCCGAAGCGGCGGCGTAGCGCCGTCCCCGCGAGCCGCACATGGAAATCGCGCCCGCCATCGACCGGATCGTAAAGCGAGAGCGCCGGCAGCACGCGACCAAGCGCGCGCGATGGCACATGCATGCCGACCATGAAGCCGCCGGTGCTCGCGTAGCGGCGCCACTCGTCGTAGAGGAAGCGCGCGTCGCGATGCACCGGCTCGCTCAGCACGGTGTGTACGTCTGTGGCGGAATCGATGAGCCGATCGTCGACCGCCAATCCGAGTGCCTGCGCCGCGAACATCGCGATCCTCATAGCGGCCGGCTTCGACACAACCCGCCGGTGTTCCCAGCGGCGACGCTACCTGCGGACGAATTCCCGCCGGATTAAGCGGACCGCTAAAATTCGAGCGAGTCTCAATCCGCCTTCCGGTTCTTGCCGATGAAGCCGAACATGTGGCCGGCGACGTTGCGGATCTGGATCTCCTCGCTGCCTTCGGTGATGCGGTAGCGGCGGTGGTGGCGGTAGATGTGCTCGAACTGCTTGTGGCGCGAATAGCCCCAGCCGCCATGCACCTGCATTGCCCAGTCCGCTGCCTCGCATACCAGACGATTGCCGCGGTAGTTGCACATCGAGACCTTGTCGGAGAGATAGAGCTGGATCTCCGGCCCCGTCATGCGGTCCATCTCCCAGGCGGTGCGGTAGATCAGCCAGCGGATCATCTCGGCTTCGGTGTTGAGTTCGACCAGCGGCCACTGAATCGCCTGGTTGCGGGACAAGGGCTTGCCGAACGGCTTGCGCGTATTGGCGTAGTCGATGCTCTCGTTGATGCAGTATTGCGCGGCACCGACGCCGGAGGCCGCCTGGCGGATGCGGTTTTCGTGGACGAAATGGCGCGCGAGCACCAGGCCATTGTCGACGGGGCCGAATACCGCACCGTCCGGCACCCAGACATCCTTGAACGAGACGCGGGCGTGGTCCGTCGGCATGTTGAACGTCCACATATATTCTTCGATCTTCACGCCGGGATCGCTCATCGGCACGATGATGCAGGTGAGGCCGCGGGCGTCGCCGTCATTGCCCGAGGTGCGGCAGAACACCATGTCGTGGGTCGCGACATGGACACCGGTGTTCCACATTTTCTCGCCGTTGATGCGCCAGCCATTGCCGTCCTTGACCGCGCGCGTCTCCATCCAGGTCGCGTCCGAGCCGTGCTTGGGTTCGGCGAGGCCGAAGGCGAGACGCATCGTGCCGTCGAGCATGCCGGGAAGGATCGTCTTGCGCTGCTCCGGCGTGCCGAAATCGCGCATCATCAGGACTTGCGGGAAATTGCCGACAACGGAGCTCTCGTTCTGCAAGTCGTTGTGCAGGCCGAGCCCCTTCGCGGCGAGATGCTCGCGGATAATCGCCATGGCGAGATTGCCGATGTTCTTGCCGCCAAACTCCTCGGGCAGCGCCAGGCGCAGAAAGCCCGCCTTGTCGGCGCGCTTGCGCATCTCGCGCAGCAGCGCCTCCCATTCCTTGCGCGGCAGCCCGCCATGTTCGAAATCGGTGCGCGCCCATTCGCGGCGATGATCGAAGAAGCGGTCGTTGTCGTCCTGGGCCTGGAGCGGAACGATCTCGCGCTCGATGAAGGCATCGATGTCCGCGAGCAGGGTCTTGATGTGTGCGGGAATGGCGAAGTCCATGGGCGTCCTCCGATGGTCTGGAGGCAAGCTAATGCCTGACCACGGGGAAGGCGCAAGGGCGGTGTGGTGTCGGCGCTCGCTCAAAGCAATCGCAGCAACGTGTTTCGCAATGAAGTCGCGGGCGGTGGGAACACAATTTGGAACCATCGACCCGCGTTGACTTCGCCCATCGTGAAGCGTATTCACCGCGCCCAATCGCGCGCACCGGGCCCGCGATAGTCTGCGAGTGAGACATGAATTCCTGCGAATCCATGCAGAATAAAGCGACGGCACTGCGGCCATACGGCCGGCGTGACGCGTTCATCGCTCGCGGGGACAATGCGCGATAGGGACTTTCCCATCGCCGGTTTTCAACCCTCCGAGCCCGGCTCCGGAGGGTTTTTTGTTCGCCTCTTCGAAGTCTGGTTCACCAGTATGTAGAGGCAAGTCATGGTCAAGGTATTTCAAGAGGGTGGCGCGCCGATCAAGGCGTGGGTCGACGGCGTTCCGCTGGAGGACTCGGCGCGCAAGCAGCTCGTCAATGTGGCGTCGCTGCCGTTCATCCATCACCACGTCGCCGTGATGCCGGACGTGCATTGGGGCATGGGCGCGACCGTCGGTTCGGTGATCCCGACCAGGGGCGCGATCATCCCGGCGGCCGTAGGCGTGGACATCGGTTGCGGCATGGTCGCGGCCCGCACGGCGCTCAACGCCAGCGATCTTCCCGACAGCCTGGCGGACATCCGCTCGGCGATCGAGAAGGCAGTTCCGCATGGCCGTACCAACCACGGCGGCGAGGGCGACCGCGGCGCGTGGCACAATGTGCCCGATGCCGTGGCCGATGCGATGGCGGATTTCGATGCTGGCGATCTTGCCGCGCGTCTGGAGGTCATCACTGACAAGCATCCCAAGCTCGGCAAGCCCGCGTCGCGCGCGCCCAGGCATCTGGGCACGCTCGGTACCGGCAACCATTTCATCGAGGTCTGCCTCGACGAGGATGACGCCGTATGGGTGATGTTGCATTCGGGTTCGCGCGGCATCGGCAACGCGATAGGCCAGTACTTCATCGAGCGGGCGAAGGAGGACATGCGGCGCTGGTTCATCAACCTGCCCGACCAAGACCTCGCTTACCTGCCCGAGGGTTCGCAGAACTTCGACGACTATGTCGAGGCGGTGGAATGGGCGCAGAACTTCGCGATGCAGAACCGCGCGCTGATGCTGGCCGCCACGATGCGGGCGATCCAGAACGCGCTCGGTCGCGAATTCGCCTGGGGCTCGGTCGCGGTGAACTGCCATCACAACTACGTGGCGCGGGAGCATCACTTCGGCGCTAACGTCTTCGTGGCCCGCAAGGGCGCGGTGCGGGCGCGCGAGGGCGACCTAGGCATCATTCCGGGTTCGATGGGGGCCAAGTCCTTCATCGTGCGCGGGCTGGGCAATCCGGAGTCGTTCCACACCTGCAGCCACGGCGCCGGTCGCGCGATGTCGCGCGCCGAGGCCAAGCGGCGCTTCACCGTTGCCGACCATGAGAAGGCGACGGCAGGCGTGGAATGCCGCAAGGACGCCGACGTCATTGACGAGACGCCGATGGCCTACAAGGACATCGACGCGGTGATGGCGGCGCAGGCCGATCTCGTCGAGATCGTCCACACGCTGCGGCAGGTGGTGTGCGTGAAGGGGTGAGAGACGGCCGGCCGCACCTCGCCGTGTATTGCACCCGCGAACGTGACTTTGCCGACACGCCAAGCTGCAATGCGCCGCGTCGCAATTCGGTGTGTTGACTTCGAAAGATTCGAGGCGTAACCCCGACCCATATTCGCGGGCATGGGGTTCGCGGAGCCAAACGAGCGGAACTGATGAACAGTTCGATCTGCAAGGTACTCACCGCTGCGCCTGTCCGCCTTCAGGGCGGGGAGACCGCTGCATTCGCTCGCGAGGTAACTGCGCGCTAGGCTAAGCCCTATCGCACTTGTCCACCCTCCCGAGCCCGGCTCCGGAGGGTTTTTTGTTACTGCCTCATCCGTGTCGGGTCCGGGACTAAGAAGAACAGTCCGTGTCATGACCGATATTGCCGAACTAGATCTCGAACACGCTGGCCTGCGGGTAACAGGGCATGGCCTCGACGCGTGGATCGCCGAAGGCCGCGAGCTGCTGAAGCTCTCGGGGCCGCTCATTCTCACGCAGCTCGCGCAGATGGCGATCGGCGTGACCGATACCACCATGCTGGCGCGGTTCTCGACCACAGCGCTGGCCGGCGCCGTGCTTGGCAACACGCTGTTCTACTTCTGCTGGATTCTTGGATCGGGGCCGACCGCCGCCGTTTCGCCGATGATCGCGCAGATTCTGGGCGCGGAGCCGGGCAATGTGCGCGACGTGCGGGTCGTGGCGCGTATGGGATTCTGGTCGGTCGTGGTGATCGCCGTACCACTCATGATTTTCCTGTGGTGCGCCCGGCCGATCCTGATCCTGCTCGGCCAGTCGCCGGAGCTGGCGCAGGCCGCGAGCAACTTCGTGGTGCCGCTGTCCTTCGGCCTGCCCTTCAGTCTGGGCTATCAGGTGCTGCGCAACTATTCGACGGCGCTGTCCAAGCCGAATGCATCTTTGATTGTTGTGAGCCTCGCCGTCGTCTTCAACGGCGCGTTCGACTACGCGCTGATCTTCGGCCATTTCGGTTTGCCGCGGCTCGGCCTGATGGGATCGGGCATTGCAAGCGCGACGTCGTTCTTCTTCTGCTTCCTGACGATGCTGGCGGTCGTCCGGCTGACGCCGAAGCTGCACAAGTACCGCATCTTCGTCGACGGGCTGACGCCCGACTGGGAGAAGCTCAGGGAGATCTACGTTCTCGGCCTGCCCATCGGGGCCACGATGCTGTTCGAGGCGATGCTGTTCTTCGCCTCGAACTTCATCATGGGACACCTGGGCAAGGACGTCCTGGCGGCGCACACCGTCTCGCTCAACATCCCGTCGGTGACGTTCATGGTGCCGCTCGGAATTGCGATGGCCGCGACGGTGCGCGTCGGCCTCGCAGCGGGTGCGAACGATCGCGAGGCGGTCCGGCGCGCCGGCTGGTCCGCGATCGTCGTGGCGGCCGGCTTCATGCTGCTCTGCGCGGCCGTGCTGGCGAGGTGGCCTTACGAGATCGCCTCGCTCATCCTGCCGGCGACGCCGGCGAACCTTCCTGCCCTGGCGCTCGCCGTCACCTTCCTGCATGTCGCAGCTGCGTTTCAGCTGTTCGACGGCGTGCAGGTGACGGCAGCGCTCAGCCTGCGCGGCCTGAAAGATGCGCGCGCGCCGATGTGGATCGCCGGCGCGAGCTATTGGCTGGCCGGCTTTCCCATGTGCATCGCTCTTGGGTTCGGTCTCGGCATGGGCGGATTCGGAATATGGATCGGCCTAGCCTTCGGCCTGCTCGTCGCAGCGATCCTGTTGTGCTGGCGGTTCTGGTATCTGTCGCGATGACCACAACGGCCGGGTTTCTGTCTCAAGTTTCATGCCGGAACTTGGCCGTTTACTCTCTTTAGTCGGGCGCGTGCGCTTGAGTGCTATTGGGAAGTTCACACATCCGGAGTAGAGTTGGATTCGACGAAGATCGGGGAACAGACCATGCGCGTTCTTGGAATCGGTTTTGCGGCGTTGCTGGCGACCTCCGCGCCGGGCTTCGCACAAAGCTTTCAGACCCTTCCGGGCCGCATCTCGAGCTATGCGACCTCCGATCTTGGCGGCGCCGAAATTCCGATCGTCGGCCGCGGCACGCAATTCGCCATCGCCTGCGACGGGATCAAGTCCAGCGAGGCACAGGTCAGCGTCGTGCTGTCGCTCGATTCCGCTGCCGGTGAGACACCGACGGGCTACAGCTCCGTTCTCGCCACCAACCAGATCGTGGCGCGCCATGCCGTCCATGTGCAGGTACCCGATGTTCCGGATATCGCCAATCACACGGTGAACGTGAAGGTCTATGTGACCGACGCGAAGGGCACCCGCGCCTGCGACGCGGGACGCGTGCGGATCGTCTAGTAAAATTCCTCTCCCGCAAGCGGGAGAGGTTATAAGAACGGCAATATCGCCAGCAGCCCGAGCGCGCCGGCGGCGATCCAGATCGCGATGCGGACATGCCGGGTCTGTGCGACCTGCGCCGCCGCGATGGTGCGGACCGAATCCGGATGCAGGCGCAGGCCGCCCTCGGCGAGCATCGCCGAAACGATCTCGGCATTGCGCATCAATTGCGGCAGGTTCTGCGCCACGCGGCCGAGCGCGGTGAGGCCGTCCGCGGCATCGCGCAGCCGCGCCTCGGGCCCGACGCGCTCGATCATCCAGGCCTCGACGACCGGCCGGCTCGCCTCCCACATGTCGAAATCGGGATCGAGCGAACGCGCCACGCCCTCGACCACCACCATCGTCTTCTGCAGCAGGAGTAGTTGCGGCTGGGCTTCCATGTCGAAGCGGCGTGTGGTTTCGAAGAGCTGTTGCAGCAGGCGCGCCATCGAGACTTGGCGCACCGGCCGGCCGAAGATCGGCTCGCCGATCGCGCGCAGGGCCTGCGCAAAGGTCTCCACCGGGTGATGCGCCGGAACGAAGTTCACGTCGTAGTGGATCTGCGCCACGCGGCGATAGTCGCGCGCCAAGAAGCCGGCCAGCGTCTCGGCCATGAAGCGACGCATGGTGTCGTCGAGCCGGCCCATGATGCCGAAATCGACCGCGACGAGGCGGCCGTCGGCGTCCACGAAGAGATTTCCGGGATGCATGTCGGCGTGGAAGAAGCCGTCGCGCAGCGCCTGATTCAGGAAGCTGCGGATGATGAGGATGGCGATGTGCTTAGGATCCTGGCCGGCGGCGATCAGCGCGTCGCGGTCGCGGATCGAGATACCGTCGATCCATTCACTCGTCAGGACGTGGTCGGAAGTGCGGTTCCAGTCGATATGCGGCACGCGGAAATCGCGATCGGTGCGGGTGCGCTCTTCGAGTTCAGAGGCGCCGGCGGCCTCCATCCGCAGATCGAGCTCGAGCGCGACCGACTGCGCCAGGGTTTCGACAGCAGCGGTCGGGCGGAGACGGCGCGCCTCCGGGATGAACCGTTCGGCAAGCCGGGCTGCGAAAGCAAAGGCGGAAAGATCGCGACCAAATTCCGCGACAACACCGGGGCGCAGAACTTTGACCGCGACGCGGACCGGCGGATCGCTCGCCGTCAGCCCGTCATGGACCTGCGCGATGGACGCGGCAGCGATTGGCTCGGACAGTGAAGTGAACACCGCATCGACGGGCCGGCCGAGCGATGCCTCGATGATTTTCCTCGCCTGCTCGGTCGGGAAGGGCGGCAGCCGGTCCTGCAGCTGCTCGAGCGCCAGCGCGACATCGGTGCCGACGATGTCGGGACGTGTGGCGAGAATCTGGCCGAGCTTGATATAGGCGGGGCCGAGGCTCTCCAGCGCGCGCGCCAGACGCACGCCGGGTGGCGCAGGTTCGTTCTTCGCGCGTCCGCTGCCGAGAAGGCGCCGCATGAGCCGCGCGGAAGGCGGCAATAGCGCTTCGTATTCCTTGGGAAACAGCGCGTCGTGGCGCGCCAGCACGCGCGCTGCATGCCAGAGACGGCCGAACGCGCTCATATCTTCCACGCCGAATGCATGGCGGCGATACCGCCGCTCAGATTGCGCACCTTGACCTGACCCAACCCTGCTTTCGCGATCATCTTGGCGAACTTCGCCTGGGGCGGAAACCGGCGGATGCTCTCGGCGAGATAGCGATAAGCATCGGCGTCGCCGGCCACCATGCTGCCGAGCCGCGGCAGCACATTCATCGAATAGGCATCATAGAGCGCGTCGAGACCCGGCGCTTCGACGCGGCTGAATTCCAGACAGAGAAAACGTCCGCCAGGTTTGAGCACCCGCCGCGCTTCGCTCAGCGCCTTATCTATATGCGTGACGTTTCGGATGCCGAACGCGATCGTATAGGCGTCCATGCTGGCATCGGGGACCGGTAGCGCTTCGGCGTCGCCGGTGATCCATTCTATTGCAGCCTCGCCCTTTGCCTTGGCGCGGCGCACGCCTTCGCCGACCATGTCCGCATTGATGTCGCAGACGACGATCTCAGCCTCGCCACCGCGCGTGCGCGCCCAATCGGCGATACGGAACGCGATGTC
>DATEZM010000132.1:0-4233 GCA_035255625.1 Rhizomicrobium sp.
GACCCAGATCGGCGTCGCCGCGCGGCGGCCTGCCAGGCCGGATCTCGGCGAGTTGCTGCAGCGGCTGAAAAGCATTTGCGACATCAAGGAGATTCGCGTTCGCCAGCGCCGCAGCGGCCTCATCCCGACTGGCGGCACGCTGTCCCAGCTCGGCACCAACCGCGTGCTGCTGGTCGGCGACGCGGCCGGCATGGTGTCGCCGGTGACCGGTGGCGGCATCCATCTGGCGCTGAATTTCGGGCGCCGGGCGGCACAACTGGTCTCCGATTATCTGAGCGATCGCGGCCCGCATCCCGTGGCGCAATTTGCACGCGAGGCACCGCGCTATCGCTCCGCGGTCGCGATGCGCCGCGTGCTTGACGCCGCACCCCCCAACGCATTGATCAATGCATTTCTCATGACGCCGCCGATGAAAGCGCTCGCACAGCGCCTCTATTTCCACAGCCGCGGCGCGGGCACGGAATCGTTCGAGGCCTGGGAAGAGGAATTCCAGCGCGGCGAACTCAGCAAGTCAGCCCCGGAAATGTCGACGCCGAAGCTGCGCCTGATCTGACTTGCTCCATGCCGGATCGCCCGGTATTGGCACTCGTCATGAATCGTAGAACCCTGCTTGCGGCCCTCGTTGCGACCGCGCTTCCGTTGCCCACCCATGCCAACGAATGCGCCAACGCCGACGACCTGTCCTTGCTGATCGACCAGATGGCGGCGCGCTATGCCTATCTGCCTGATCGCCATGTCGACCTCGCGAAGCTGCGCGCGGTCTACCTCCCGGAGATTTGCTTAGCCCCGGATCCACGCGCGTTTTTGAGCGTGCTCGAACGCTTCCTGGCGGAATTCCACGACCATCATATCGAAGCGAATACCAATAACGGCCGCTCGCCGCAGCTGGTGCCGACCGGCACCGATCTGTGGGCGAGCATGACAGGCGGCCGAGCGGTCATCGAGCAGGTGCGCTCGCAATCCGCATCGGCAAAAGCCGGGGTGCGGGCAGGCGACGAAGTCGTGTCGATTGCTGGCGTCTCGGCCGGCGATGCAGTCGTTGCGCACGCGCCGCGCTGCCTGTCAGCGCCCGACCCAGAGGCCATGGACTACACGTTGCGCGTTCTGCTCGCCGGCACGCATGACGCTCGGCGCGTGTTTGTCGTTCGCGGCCGTGACAGTGCGGCGCGCACGATCGACCTTCCGCCCATGACGCGGGAAGAATTCGCCACGCCGCTGGCGACGCGATCCATCGGCGATGTCGCCTATTTCCGGATCGAGAACAGCCTCGGCGACACGGCGCTGATCGACGCATTTGACAAGGCGCTCGCCACCATCGGCAACGCGAGAGCCCTGATCATCGATCTGCGCAATACGCCGAGTGGCGGCAATACCGCCGTCGCCGAGCCGGTCATGGGCCGCTTCATCACCGGACGCCCCGGATACCAGCGTGTCTTCGATCCCGGCCCGGGAAAGACTTTTCCGAAGGACTCCTGGGTGAAGTGGGTGCGCGCGCGGCCCCCAACGTTCACCGAACCTCTTGTCGTTCTGGTCAATCGCTGGACCGGCAGCATGGGCGAAGGCATGGCGATCGGTCTTGACGGCATGAAGCGCGCGACCGTCGTCGGCACCCGTATGGCAGACCTGTGTGGCGCGACCAGCCAGTTCATGTTGCCGAAGAACGGCATCGGCGTCGATTTTCCGACCGAGCGGCTCTATCACCTCGACGGCACACCGCGCGAGACGTGGCGGCCGCCCGTCTTTGTCGATCCGCTGACGGCGACCGGTGACGACCCGATTCTGGCGCGGGCGCTGAAGGTATTGAACACCTAGACCAACCTCAGCAATTCCGGTGCCACGCCAAACTGCTCGATGAGGCGCAGATATTCCGCACGCGCGACGGAGTTGGCGCGCTGATGCCGCTCGGCGAAGATGAATTCGTTCTTGAGCGAATGCTCGAGCCCAGTGAGCTCGGTCACGCGAACCTTGTAGCCATGCGCTTCTAGATAGAGGCCGCGCAGCACGTTTGTGAGATGCGCGCCGAATTCGCGGCGCTGGATCGGATGGCGCCAGAGCTGGCGTTCCGGCTTTCGCGAGTCTTCGAGCAATCTGGCCACTTCCGCCTGGCAGCAGGGCACCAGCGCAATGAACTTCGCATCATGGCGTAGCGCGAACACAATGGCCTCGTCGGTGGCCGTGTCGCAGGCGTGCAGCGCGGTCACAACATCAACGCCGCCTTCGATACTCGCTTCCGCGATTGCACCCTCTACGAAGCGCATACGGTCGAAGGCACTTTCGGTGGCGATGCGCCGGCAGGTCTCGATGAGATCGTGCCGCGCCTCGATGGCGACGGCCGTCCCGCGTTCCTTCTTCGCGAAGTAGAGGTCGTAAAGCACGAAGCCGAGATAAGACTTGCCGGCGCCAAGATCGGCGAGCACCGGCGACGGTTTGGCTTCAAACGCCCAATCGAGTGCCGGAGCAATCAGCTGCGCCAGGTGCAGCACCTGTTTGAGCTTGCGGCGCGAATCCGCGTTCAACTTGCCGTCGCGCGTCAGGATGTGCAGCGCCTTTAGCAGCGCCGTGGATTGGCCGGGCCACAACTCGGCGGGTTCCGCGCTTTTCCCGCGCGGCATCTGCGCGCCCTGTGCCACATGTCTTGCCATTGCCTGCAAAACTAGTGATGCGGAGCGTGCTTTGCCAGCCGCTGGACCTGGGACGGGCGGCGCGGCTATACCCCGCCCTCCGGCGCCCGCTGAAAGACCGATGACCGACCTTTCCCACATCCGCAATTTCTCGATTGTCGCCCATATCGACCACGGCAAATCGACGCTGGCCGACCGGCTGATCCAGTTCACGGGCGGGCTGACCAACCGCGAGATGAAGGACCAGGTGCTCGATTCGATGGACATCGAGCGCGAGCGCGGCATCACCATCAAGGCGCAGACCGTGCGCTTGGCTTACAAGGCCAAGGACGGCCAGACCTACACACTGAACCTCATGGACACGCCGGGCCATGTCGACTTCGCCTATGAGGTCAGCCGGTGCCTGGCCGCCTGCGAAGGCGCGCTTCTGGTCGTCGATGCGAGCCAGGGCGTCGAGGCGCAGACGCTGGCCAATGTCTATCAGGCGATGGATGCCAATCTGGAAATCGTGCCGGTGCTAAACAAGATCGACCTGCCTGCCGCCGAGCCCGACCGCATACGCCGCCAGATCGAGGACGTGATCGGCATCGACGCCTCCGACGCCGTTCCGATCTCGGCCAAGACCGGGCTGAACATCGACCAGGTGCTCGAAGCCGTCGTCAAGCGTCTGCCGCCGCCCAAGGGCAACCGCGAAGCGCCGCTGAAGGCGCTGCTGATCGACAGCTGGTACGACGCCTATCTGGGCGTCGTCGTGCTGGTGCGCGTCGTCGATGGCGAGCTGAGGAAAGGCCAGAAGATCCGCATGATGGCGGCCGATGCTGTCTATCAGGTCGAGCAGGTCGGCGTGTTCACGCCTAAAAAGGTCAATGTCGAAACTCTGGGCCCGGGCGAAGTGGGCTTCCTGACAGCGCAGATCAAGCAGGTGGCCGATACTCAAGTCGGTGACACCATCACCGACGACAAAAAACCGACCGCAACCGCGCTGGCTGGCTTCAAGCCCGCGCAGCAGGTCGTATTCTGCGGCCTGTTCCCCGCCGACGCAGCGCAGTTCGAGGACTTGCGCAGCGGGCTCGGCCGGCTGCATCTCAACGACGCCAGCTTCACCTATGAGATGGAAACCTCGGCGGCGCTCGGCTTCGGTTTTCGCTGCGGGTTCCTGGGCCTGCTCCATCTGGAGATCGTGCAGGAGCGGCTGGAGCGCGAGTTCAATCTCGACCTCATCGCTACAGCACCCAGCGTGATCTACCGCATCCATATGACCGACGGGACGATGCGCGAGATGCACAATCCCGCCGACATGCCTGACGTCGTCAGGATCGCCAGCATCGAAGAGCCGTGGATCAAGGCAACGATCCTTGTGCCTGACGAATATCTCGGCCCGGTGCTGAAGCTGTGCGAGGACCGCCGCGGCCGCCAGGTCGAGCTCACCTATGCCGGCGCGCGCGCCATGGTGGTCTATCACCTGCCACTGAACGAAGTGGTGTTCGACTTCTACGACCGGCTGAAATCGGTGAGCCGCGGTTATGCGTCGTTCGACTATCACATCGAAGGCTATGAAGAAGGCGACCTCGTCAAGATGTCGATCCTGGTCAATGGCGATCCGGTCGATGCG
>DATEZM010000133.1:0-3355 GCA_035255625.1 Rhizomicrobium sp.
CGCCTCGAACAGAGAGAGCTGGTCGCCCGTCTTGGCCGGGCGGCGGAACTTGGCGAGCGACAGCGGGCGGACCTCGCGATTGAGGCCCAGCCGCTTGACCGCCATGTGGAAGCGCCGCGCGATCATCTCGGCATAGGGCCCCGTACCCTTCATCCGCACATTCCATTGGGCGTCGTAGTCCTTGCCGCCGCGCATCGAGCGGATCAGCGACATGACATGCCTGGCCTTGTTCGGCTCATGCGCCTCCAACCATTCGCGAAACAGATCCTTGATCTCGAGCGGCAGGCGCAACAGGACATAGCCGGCGCTGGTGGCGCCGCAATCGGCCGCGGCGGAGAGCACGGCCTCCATCTCGCCGTCATTGAGCGCGGGAATGGCGGGCGCGAACATCACGCCGGCGGGAATGCCGGCCTGGGAGAGGGCGCGGATCGCTTCGAGGCGGCGCTGCGGCGTACCGGCCCTCGGCTCCATCGCGCGCGCGAGCTTGCGGTCGAGCGTGGTGACCGAGAGCGCCACCTTGGCCAAGCCGTCCTTCGCCATCGCCGACAGGATGTCGATGTCGCGCATGACGAGCGGCGATTTGGTGACGATGCCGACGGGATGGCGGAAATCGCGCATCACTTCGAGGATGGAGCGCATGATGCGCATCTTCTTCTCGATCGGCTGATAGGGATCGGTGTTGGTGCCGATGGCGATGACCTTCGGCACATAGCCGGGCGCCGACAATTCGCGGGCGAGCAGCTCGGCCGCGTTGGGCTTCGCGAACAGCCGCGACTCGAAATCGGCGCCGGGCGACATGCCGAGATAGGCATGGCCCGGCCGCGCGAAGCAGTAGATGCAGCCGTGCTCGCAGCCGCGATAGGGATTGATCGACTGGTCGAAGGAGATGTCGGGCGATTTGTTGCGCGAAATGATGCTGCGCGAGGCGTCGCGGATGACCTCGGTGCGCAGCGCCGGCACCGCGCCGTCTTCGTCGCGCCAGCCATCATCCCATCCATCATCGGTCGCACGGCCGGACGGAAAAGCGGAAGGCCGCTTTTCCTGGCCGATGCTCCAGCCGTCATCCACGAGGACGCGCTTCTGCGTCTCGTAGCGCCCGACGGCGTTGGATAGCGCCCCGCGCCCGCGCAAAAGCCGCCTGTCAGCCGTGATGTCTAGGACCGTCGTCATCGTGGGAAGGAATATAGGGCAATAAATAGAACAAATCAAGTACAAACTAGAAGCGGGCGATTGTTTCGGTCTGATGCGGACCGAGGCCGACTTTAGTCGGTGTGTCGCTCTAACAGATTTGTCTATCTCGACTTCGAGGAGGCATTGTCATTTTGTGGAAAGGAGGGGCTGACATGACCGGGGCGAAACAAGACCCCTCGTTCGGGTGGCTTGTATTCAGGAAAGCGGTTTCAGACACCATCCAATTTCTCGAATACACGACGAGAGACATCGTACTCGGTGCCATCACGCTCATCATGGGCGGAGCATTGGCATATTTTTTCGTAGGAAGAGCAGACACAGTGAAGGAATTCGCCTTCATTGCTGCTTTCACGCTCGCGCCAGCTGGCATCGTAATGTCTTTTGTCTTTCTGTGGCACCTTTGGCTAGCCCCTGCCGCAATAGCTTACGAAGCAGCAAAAACAATGTCCCAGGCAGTTGCACGCTCTCCCGCTGCTGCGGAAGTTCGGAAACCGCAGGTCAACTGGGCGATATGGAAACACCTAAACGAATACACCGTGCAGGAATTCTCATCTATCTTGGCACAGCGCGATCCTGAGGCTGGAGGCGGTTCGAACGAAGAATTTACGTTCCGCAGGCTCATGGTGCAGGATATTGATGACGACAATTTGGAATTTGAGAAGAGAAAGTTAGATAGTCTAGGAAAGACAAGCCAATCCACAGTTCTCAATCGTAACGAGGCGATGAAGTGGGCGAAGAAACACGGCTTCAATGTGAGCCATATTGCGTGAAATAAGAAGCGGCTATAGCCATCCCTGAGATAGCCTCGTCGTGCCGATTGTTGTAGCGAAAACTGGAATTCAGCGACGTGCAGAGGCGGATACTTGGCGCTGAACTCGTGGAACGAACCGACGGTCGCGCGCCGCAGAATCAATCGGAATTCTTATTGTCACGGCCCGCATTTGCGGGCCATGACAAATGATTTGTTCCTTAGCAACGGTGTCAGGCGATAATAGATTTCAAGCGTAGGATCTCGAGTCTGAACATATGATCACAAAATCCCTCGCCTCCGAGCATCTCGCGGTCGATTTCGGGATCGTGTTCCATGCTTGGGGATCGCTGGGCCGGGCGCTGCGGGCGATGCCGGTGCTGTTCGTCAGCGGCATCGTGGTGACGGGGCTGCTCACGCTGGGTGCGTGGAAATTCCAGGCGCCGTATCATGCGCTGCTGGCCGGCGCGCCGTATCCCGACTTCGTCGATTTCTCCTACACGCTGATCGTCGATTTCCTGGATTCGATGGTGCTGGCGGCGGTCGCCATTCCGGTGCACCGCCAGATCCTTCTGGGCGAACGGCGCGACGGGCTCGTTCCCTTGCTCCGTGCACGGACGATGGATTTCGCGCTCTGGCTTGTTGTGCTCCAGATGAGCGCCTTTGCCGCGCTTCTGCCGCTGCCGCTGCTGATGGGCGCCTCACAGGCTCGCGCGATGACAATCGTCGGCGGCATGCTGCTGCTGCTCGTCGTTCTGTTCGTGGTGACCGTCAGGCTGAGCCTGATTTTTCCGGCCATCGCCATCGATGTGCCGGCGCACAGCCCGGTGGGGCGGGCAGCGGCGGCATGGACCCTTTCGCGCGGGCATTTCTGGCGGGTGATCGTAACCCTGGTTTTTGCGGTGGTGCCGCTCCTATTCCTCATCCTCCTGGCCACCGTGGCGGCGAATGTGTTGGTCGGTGTTCCCGGCGCGACGCCGGTCAGCGTCTTCGACCTCTTGATGTGGTTCGAGGTGGTGGTGACGGGGCTGTCGCGCCCGCTCGCCGCGGCGCTGGCGTCGGCGGTGCTGTCATGGAATTACAAGCTGGCGGTGGATGAGTTGAAGGTGAGGTAGAGTCGGCGCGGCGCGATACGTGGCCTCAGACCACTTCTTTGGCCTCTTTCCGCTTCGCCGCGATGGGATGCATGACGCCGGCGCCGGCCGGCCAGACCCCGGGCTCGGTCTTGATGTAGCGGCAAGCGCGCTGGGCATGCGGCGACAGCGTCTGCCAGATCTCGTGCGGCATCGACTTCCAGTAGGCCGACGGGTCGACCCAGGGCGCGTGATATTCGACATTCGGCATGGCGCGGATTTCTTTGGAGAGATTGGGCGTGGCGCCGTGCCAGGCGCGGTTGTCGCGGAACACGCCCGCGCC
>DATEZM010000134.1:0-2063 GCA_035255625.1 Rhizomicrobium sp.
TATCTATTTCTATCGCGCCGCGATCGAGAACGGCGGCGATTGCTTTGCTGCGCAATTGGGGCTGGGCGAGGCGCTGTTCGGGCTCGGTAAGTGGCGCGAGGCTATTACGCCATTGCGTTGCGCGATCGCGTTCGACGCCAATGCCGCAGGAGCACATGCTGCATTGGGATTGGCCTTGGATCGGCTGTCCGAGTGGCATGAGGCGGTCGCCGCATTTGAAGCATCGCTGACTCTGCGTCCAGCCGATCCGCACACTTTGCAAAATCTCGGAGGCGCGCTGTCGCGTCTGGATCGTCGCGCAGAACTCGACGAATGGCTCGAAAAGGCGCTCGCTGCCGAACCACAAACCGCCGCCCTGCACGGCATGCTGGCCGCGCAACGCTTGGCCTTCGGGCGGCTCGACGAAGCGGTCCAGGCGATGGATCGCATGATCGCGCTCGATCCAGCCGACGGCTCGGCTCATGCCTTTCTATCCGAGATGAAGACATACACGCGCGGAGACCCCCATCTTGTCGCCCTCGAGCGCGCGGTGAGTCAGGGTGCCGCGCGCCCGGCGAATGAGCGCTGCGTAGTCAGATATGCCCTGGCCAAGGCCTATTCCGACGTCGGACGCGACGAAGATGCATTCCGGTTGCGGCTCGAGGCCAATCGTCTTCGCCGGCAAATGATCGAATATGACCTCGCCCACACCTTGTCCGAATTCCAGAGTCTGCAATCGGTTTTCACGCCGCAGCTGATGCAGGCCAAGCGCGGCCTCGGCGATCCCTCCGATCGTCCGGTTTTTATCGTCGGCGTGATGCGGTCGGGAACGACACTGGTCGAGCAGATTCTCACGAGCCATGCGCGCGTGTTCGGCTTCGGCGAAATGCCGAACTTCCGCGACGCGGTAGCGCGCGCAATGCAGCGCTATCCAGAAGAGGTGGCGGGATTGAGCGCGGGCGATCTGCGACGCATGGGCGCGCACTATCTGGGTCTGTCAGCGGCAGCGGCGGGCAGCGCGGCGCGGATCACGGACAAGACGCTGATAAATGACGTCTTCGTCGGTCTGATTCACCTGGCGCTGCCGCATGCGCGCATCATTCATGTGGTGCGCGACCCGGTAGATACGTGCTTGTCCGCCTTCGCGATGAATTTCGGCACCAGCTATCCTTATACCTGCGATCTGTCCGAACTCGGCCGTTACTATCGTGCGCAACGCCGCATGATGGAGCATTGGCGCGCTCTGCTTCCCGAGAGCGCCTTCCTCGAAGTTCATTATGAGAATCTCGTGGCGGACATCGAGAGCGAGGTGCGCCGTATGTTGCGGTTCTGTGACCTGGACTGGGATGCCGCCGTTCTCGCTTTCGATAAGTCCGCGCGGGCAGTCTGGACTGCCAGCGCGGCGCAGATCCGGCGTCCGCTCTACACGAGTTCGGTCGGACGCTGGCAACCTCCGCCCGATCTGCTTCGGCCGCTGCTGGAAGGCTTGGGCGAGTACGCGCCGCCCGAGGCTGGTCCCTAGAACTCGGTTCGTGTCAGCAACCTGCATGCGGATTCCGCATGGCCTCCCTGCACGCTTGTTCTTGCTTCGTTCCAAAGGACCTTATAGTCTCGCCTGCCACAGAGTGGAGAGGGACCATGCTTGGTTACGTCACCATCGGCGCCTTGGACAGCGAGGCGTCCGGTAGGTTCTACGATGCGGTGTTCGGGGCTTTCGGCAATGAACGAAAATTCGCCGATGGCGGATGGATTGGCTACGGGCCGAAGGGCTCCGACCAGCACAGCGTCTATGTCTGCCCGCCCTTCAACAAGGAGAAGGCGAGTTTCGGCAACGGCATGATGATCGCCTTCAAGGCTGGCTCCGAGGCCGAGGTCGATGCGGCGCACAAGGCCGGCCTTGCCCATGGCGGGAGCGACGAAGGCGCGCCGGGTTACCGGCCGCCGGAAAAGAAAAGCTGGTATGGCGCCTATCTGCGCGATCCCACCGGCAACAAGATCGCGGTGTATTTCACGCCCTGAACGGCGTCAGGAATCGCAGGACATCACGCCGCTGGCGCGAGTGCTTTCACGTGCCGGCGGATGGC
>DATEZM010000135.1:0-9356 GCA_035255625.1 Rhizomicrobium sp.
TGGTCGGCGGGCTATGGGACGCGTTCGAGGCCGTGGGCATCCGCGCCACGGGACCGAGCAAGGCAGCCGCCGTGCTGGAAGGTTCGAAAGGCTTCGTGAAAGACCTTTGCGCCGAATTTGGAATTCCCACGGCGGCGTATAAGCACTTCACGCAGGTAGCGCCGGCAAAGGCGTTCGCTGAGAAGCTCGGTCTGCCGGTTGTCATCAAAGCGGACGGCTGGGCGGCAGGGAAAGGTGTCATCGTCGCCGAGACGCAAGCCGATGCACACAAAGCGATCGACTTCATGTTCGAGGGCGGTTTCGGCGACAGCGGGCACGCCGTGGTTGTCGAAGAATTCATGGAGGGCGAGGAAGGAAGCTTCTTCGCGCTCAGCGACGGCGAGACCGTCATTCCACTGGCAGGGGCACAAGACCACAAGCGCGTCTTCGACGGCGACAAGGGACCGAACACCGGCGGCATGGGCGCCTATTCGCCGGCGCCGGTTCTTCCTCTTGCGATGGAGACGGTGGCGATGGAGCGATTCATCAAGCCGACCGCCGCGGCGATGCGCGCCAAGGGCATCCCGTTCATGGGCGTGATGTATCTCGGCCTGATGCTCACCAGGGACGGACCGAAGCTCGTCGAATACAATTGCCGCTTCGGCGATCCCGAGTGCCAGGTGCTGATGCCAAGGCTGAAGAGCGATCTGCTCACCGCGCTGATCGCGATGCGCGACGGCATGCTCAAGGACATCGACCTGCGCTGGAGCGACGACGTCGCGCTGACGGTGGCGATGGCGTCGAAGGGTTACCCCGGCGCGTACGAGAAGGGGCAGGTCATCACCGGCCTCGACGCAGCCGCGAAGCTGCCGGGCGTCACGATCTTTCATGCCGGTACCGAACGTCGCGATGGTCGCATCGTCGCTGCAGGCGGACGCGTGCTGAACGTCACCGCGACGGGCGCAACTGTAGCCGAGGCGCAGGCGCGCGCCTACGCGGCGGTCGATCTGATCCATTGGGACGGTTGTTTCGCACGGCGCGACATCGGCTGGCGCGCGCTGGCGCGCTCTTAGATTTTGCCTAACCCCAATCTTGCATCAAGATTGGCTGGTCATTTTCGATTTCTCCGTGGGAAAGCAATGAGCATCATAGATCCAGCAGCAATATTGGCCGGCCTCATCTACGAGTCCTTGAAGCGAATCCGAGTGCGGGTCGGAGCGGCGGGCTTGGAAGTAGAATTTCGACCGTCCGAAGAGACTATTGATAAGCGACTAGCCCGCATCAGTGCCGCCCGAGAGAACCTCATTGAAGCCCTCGAGGCCGTCGACGAATTGGAGAGCGCCGCGAAAAAGAACAAACGGGACCTTGAACAACTCAATTCAGCTCTCGCAGAAGCCGAAAAACAGAAAGGCGATGTCCATGCACAGCTAAATGCATTGAAACAAATAGCTGTGTTGGACGGAGGTGCCGTTCGCAAGTCTCTCGGACTGCCGACTACTTTGGATATTTGGCGAGACCGCACAATCGCATTTGCTTCGGGCGTATTGGCTTCCCTCTTGGCTGCTTGGCTATGGAAAGCTTTGATTCATGGATAGGCCGCTAACCGGATGCTGGACGGCCTCTTCCTCAACTTGAATTGCAGCAGCCGAAGGGTCAAAACTATCTGCCAACAACAATAGAATGCAGGGAGTATGGCGATGAGTGGTCCGAGCCGGCAGGAGACCTATTCGGGCACCAAAGAGGTCGCGGCCGCACACGCCATCGACGTCAAGAAGCTCGAAACCTATCTCGCCGACCGGATCGAAGGCTTTCAGACGCCGCTGACGGTACGCCAGTTCAAGGGCGGGCAGTCCAATCCGACCTATCAACTCATCACGCCCAACCGGAAATATGTGATGCGGCGCAAGCCGCCGGGAAAGCTGCTGCCCAGCGCGCACGCGGTGGACCGCGAGTTCAAGGTGATCTCGGCCCTGCACCCGACCGGCTTTCCGGTGGCCAAGCCCTATCTGCTCTGCGAGGACGAGAGCATCACCGGCACGACGTTCTACATCATGGATTGCGTGGAGGGCCGCGTGATGTGGGAAGGCGTCCTGCCCGGCATGGAGAAGAAGCAGCGCTGGGCGATCTATGACGCGATGAACGAGACGCTGGCGCGGCTGCACAATTTCGACCACGTCAAGATCGGGCTCGAGGAGTTCGGCAAGCCGACGGCGTATGTGGCGCGGCAGATCGCGCGCTGGACCAAGCAGTATCAGCTCTCCGAGACCGAAAAGATCGAGGAAATGGACAAGCTGATCGAATGGCTGCCCAAGCATCTGCCGGCCGAGGGACGACCGTCGGTCGTGCATGGCGACTACCGCCTCGACAACATGATCCTGCATCCGACAGAACCCAAAGTGCTGGCGGTGATCGATTGGGAGTTGTCGACCATCGGCGATCCGCTGGCGGACTTCACCTATCATCTGATGCAGTGGCAGCAGGAAGGCCGCGGCACCAGCGCGGGCTCCGTCATGGGCGCGGATTTCGGGGCGCTCGGCATCCCGACCATGGAGCAATATGTGAAGATGTATTGCGAGCGCACCGGACGCAGCGATACGCCCAACATGGATTACTACGCCGCATATAACTTCTTCCGCCTGGGCGGCATCCTGCAGGGTATCGTGGGCCGGGTGCGCGACGGCACTGCGGCCAGCGCCAATGCGGCGCAGAACGCCTCCGCCGTGCGGCCGCTGGCGCATCGAGCCTGGCACTACGCCAGGCGCGCGGGCGCGGAAGGTTAACCACTTCCTAGCGTTACAACCTGCGCGCGCGACAAGTCTTGCTTAACCCGTCACGGCCTAGGCTGGTCCATGAGCGGCACAGCCGCTCCCGGGGACGGAATGAGCAACGAGCAGCAACGCGCCGAGCGCGTCAGGCGATTTCTTACGCATCTCGACCTGGCCGAGCGCGCCGCGCATTTCGGCTATTGGCGCTTCGACCTGCGCGACGGCGCCTATTTCTGGTCGCCCGGGATGTACCGCCTTCTCGAGGAGGATCCCGAGAAGCAGAAGCCCGACATGGAATATCTGTACGCGCAGATGATGCCCGGCGACCGTGAGGTCATCGAAAACGCACTCCATACCGCCATCAAGACCCGCTCGTCCTTCGCCTATCGAACGCACGCGCTCGACACGAAGCACAATACACGGATCATCGACACGCAGGGCGAGGTCGAACTCGGCGACGACGGCCGCGTCGTGGTCCTTCTCGGCGTCTGCCACGAGGTGACAGCACAGGTCCGTGCCGAGGAGGAGCGCGAACGGGCCCAGGCGATGTACCGCCTGATGACCGAGGAATCCGGGGACATCATCATCCTCTATTCCCCGGACTCGAAATTGCTCTTCGTCTCCCAGGCGTTGGAGCGGCTTACCGGACGGACAGCCGAAGAGATCCGCGACGGCGGCTACATGCACTTCGTCCATCCCGACGACGCCGAGGAAGCCGCGAAGATGTCGCGCCGGCCGGTCGATGGCGACACCGTGACAGCGACGTGGCGCATCCGGCATCGCGACGGGCATTATATCTGGCTCGAAACCACCATCCGCACGGTCTATGACGGAGCCGATCCGAAGAACGTGATCAGCGTTTCACGCGACGTAACTCTGCGCGTGCAGGCGGAAGAGGCCCGCCGCAAGTCCGACGAGATGTACCGTGTGATGACGACGGAAGCCTCCGACATCATCATCTTGTTCGGACCGGACCGGCGCATCCTGTTCGCGTCCGAAGCGCTGGGGCGCGTTTTGGGCCGCACGCCCGCCGAGATCGAGTCCGGCAAATGGATGGACCTTTCACATCCGGACGACCTGGAGCAGCTGCGCGGCGTGCCACTTCCACCGCGGCAGCGCGAGCAAATGACCTTCGCCTTTCGCCTGAAGCACCGCGACGGATACTATGTCTGGCTCGAGATCATTACCCGCGCGCGCTACGCGCCGGATGGAACCTATCTCGGCTATATCAGCGTCGCGCGCGATATAACCGAGCGCAAGAAGCGCGAGATTGAGGCCAAATCGGCGCAAGAGCGCGCGGAGACAGCCAACAGGGCGAAGTCGCAGTTCCTGGCCAATATGAGCCACGAGCTCCGCACGCCGCTGAACGCGATCATCGGCTTCTCGGACCTGATGAAAGCGAAAGCCTTCGGCCCGCTGGGCAATGCGCGCTACGAGAACTATGCCACGCTGATCTATGATTCCGGCCAGCTCCTGCTCGACCTGATCTCCGACATGCTCGACATGGCGAAGATCGAAGCCGGCAAGCTGGAACTGAATTTCGAGCGCGTCGACCTGAGCGAAACAATCTGCGACGTTGTGCGCCTGCTCGACGATCGTGCGCATGCGGCCGGTGTGACGGTAAAAGTCGAAGGCGACAGGACGCTGTCACTCCTCGCCGACCGACGCGCGGCGAAGCAGGTGGTGATCAACCTCCTGACCAATGCAATCAAGTTCACGCCGCGCGGTGGCGAGGTCACGGTGCGCGCCGCACAGGATGGCGGCAGCGCGCGTGTGACCGTTGTCGACACCGGCATCGGCATCCCGGAGAGCGCCCTGCCCCGGCTCGGCAAGCCGTTCGAGCAGGTCTGCGACGATCCCAATCTGGCCAAGACCGGCACCGGTCTCGGCCTTGCGCTCGTCAAGGCCCTGACCGAGAGGCATGGCGGCGACATGGCGATTGCCAGCCGCGAGGGCAAAGGCACCGAGGTGACGGTGACCTTCGCGCTCAACCCCGCCGCGCGCGCCGTCGCCTGAGCCCCGTCTACTCCGCCGCCGCCCGCTTGGGCATTTCGGCGTGCTTGCCGAATTCCAGGCGCGCGATGGTGCGGCAATGGACCTCGTCCGGACCGTCGGCGAGGCGCAGCGTGCGCTGGCTCGCATACATCCGCGCGAGACCGGGATCGGTGGTCACACCGGCGCCGCCCCAGGCCTGGATGGCGTCGTCGATGATCTTGAGCGCCATGCGCGGTGCGCCGACCTTGATCTCGGCGATCTCGCTGCGCGCGACCTTGTTGCCGACCTTGTCCATCATGTCGGCGGCCTTGAGCGTCAGCAGACGGCACATGTCGATATTGATGCGGGCTTCGGCGACGCGCTGCTCCCACACCGAGTGCTCGTAAATCTTCTTGCCGAACGCCTCGCGGGTGAGCAGGCGCTTGCACATGATCTCGAGCGCGCGCTCGGCGACGCCGATGGTGCGCATGCAGTGATGGATGCGGCCCGGGCCGAGGCGGCCCTGCGCGATCTCGAAGCCGCGGCCTTCGCCCAGGATCATGTTTTCGACCGGGACCTTGACGTCCTTGAGCTCGACTTCGCCATGGCCGTGCGGCGCGTCGTCATAGCCGAACACCGGCAGCATGCGCTTGATCTTCACGCCGGGCGTGTCGCGCTCCACGAAGATCTGCGACTGCGCGCTGTGGCGGCCGCCTTCGGGATTGGTCTTGCCCATCACGATCATGATCTTGCAACGCGGATCGCCGACGCCCGACGACCACCACTTGGTGCCGTTGATGACGTAGTGATCGCCCTTGCGCTCGATATGAGTTGCGATATTGGCGGCGTCGGACGAGGCGACCGCCGGTTCGGTCATCAGGAACGCGGAGCGGATCTCGCCCTCCAGCAGCGGCTTCAGCCACTTGTCCTGCTGATACGGGCTGCCGTAACGCTCCAGCACTTCCATGTTGCCGGTATCGGGCGCGGAGCAGTTGAACACTTCCGACGCGAAGCCGACCTTGCCCATCAGCTCGGCCAACGGGGCATATTCCAGGTTGGTCAGACCGGCGCCGTGCGAGCTTTCGTTGAGAAAGAAGTTCCACAGGCCCTGCGCCTTGGCCTTTTTCTTCAGATCTTCCACGACGGGGACGACGATCCAGGGATTGCCCTTGGCGCGCGCCTCTTCCATCTGCGCGGCATAGGTCTTCTCGGCGGGATAGATATGGGCGTTCATGAAGTCGCCCACCTTCTTCATCCACTCGCGCTGCCGCGGCGAATAATCGAAATCCATTGCTTCCTCCACTGATCGATATCGAATGGGCCGGACTGTACGCGGCGGTTTGCGGCCCGGCCAGCGGCTTAAACGCGCGTCTTCCAATAGCCAAACTCCGCCGGCGCGGCCGCGACGACGGAGTGTTTGCCGGCCGGAAAGGCAGCCAGCGCCCGGCCATATCCGGCCGACCGACAGGCACCTGTCGCGAACCCCTCAGTCCTTCGCGAAGTCCGGGGGACGGGATCAGCCTCTTGCGGGCACATCCTGCTCCCTCGTCCGATTTCGCCCTGGCACACGCAGCAACATGCCGGACCTGGATTATGGCGTTGAACAGGGTCTAGGGCGCGGTGCCCCTGACCAGGCGATGAACCATGGTGGTTCTCCTTCGGTTTGAGGATGAGAACATATAGAGAACAAGAAGGGAATTCAAGGCCGCTGTTGAGAATATTTCGTGGCCTGTCACTACGCCTCGCCGCGCGGCGTGAGCTGCCACGGCGATCACGTGGTCGCGTTCGCTGGCAGCCAGCCATCACGAAGTCTCCATTCTTGCCAAGCCGGACCGGCGGCAGACCCTGGACGAATAAGAAATCTCAGTTTCGATATTGCGATCTATCATCGCAGAAATTGCGACTAAGAAGAACTTCAGGCTTTTAGATACCATTATAGGCGGATAAAACAATTTCTTTTGGAATCATACAGATAACATACTAATTGACTGCGAGTCGCTGCGATAGTATAATTGATTCTAGGTTCAGGTGGCGTCAGTCGCTGGTCCGGCTTGGCAAGAATGGAGACTTCGTGATGACTGAAGCGCGTATCAAGGTTCGGGCTAACAGGAGCACCGGGGAGCTCGAAATCGAGGGGCCTTCTCAAGCAGTCGCCGAGTGGTGGGAAAAGCTTTGGCCGGAGGTGGGCCAGCAGGCGGCTTCTGTTCTGCACAGCGTCGGAGGAACGCGAACATCGCAACTACCCGCGCCGACCGGCGGGCCACTCCCAGACGTGTTTGGCGAGTTCTTTACGGAATTCCGGTCGGACATCACTGACGTAGACAAAGTGCTCGTCGCGGCGGCCTTCATTCAGGCCCGGGACCCGGAACGGGTTTTCAGCACAAAGGCTGCGAATCAAGCGCTACTCGATCAGAACATCAAAGTTGCCAACGCCTCAGAGAATGTTCGCCGCCTGATCCAAACGAAGCGAGCATTCGTCGTATCTGACGGCCGCTATCGCGTTTCGGCAGGTGGGCTCGACCATCTCAACTCACTCAAGGTGATGACATGACGAACGCACCGAACTCCGAAACGGAAGCGAAGACCGGCCCTCTAGTTGATGCCGCCAAGGCTGCCAAGCTGGCGCAACAGATCGTTGGGATTTTGGCAAACGAAGAGTCCATTACTCGACAACGCGCGATCCATGCAGCAATGACGTTGCTCGGCGAGGCAATTCCCCCGCCGGTTACAAACCAAACCCGTCTCCCCCATGATACGGGAGTCGATAGTCACGATCTGGCGTCATTCTTCAATCGCGACGGCGAGATGAAGCCTGCGGATTACGCGTATCTCTGCGCTGCATACTACTTTGCAGAGTATGGCGCGGTGCCCTTCTCCATCGCAGAAATTCGTGTCATTGCCAAAGATGCGGGAGTTGTCATTCCAGATCGTCTCGACATGACCTTCGCCAGCGCTGCTAAGAAGGGCAAAAAGCTATTCCAAAGCCCGGGCAGAGGTACGTTTAAGCCGACAGCGACAGGCAGCCTTGAGTTCGGCGAGCGCTGGACCGTCAGGCCCGGTCGAAAGCCGAAGCCCTCTTCCACTGAGGCGTGACGCGACGGATGTTGACGATCGACAGCGCGAAACGAATCCTGCATGGGCCCACGCTCTCAACCAAAGATCAATTGCTTGTGCTGCTCGCAATCGAACCGGTTGGCGCTTTGCCCGTTCGGAAGTTGAAGGAACGCTGCGCCACTGTGGGACTACCCCGTCTCGCAAACATAAACGTCTCAGATGTCCTGGGCTCGGCAATCGGGTTAGCCGCGCGTACGCCTCAAGGATGGGAGCTACAGCAGCCAGGCATTCTTCGCGTTCGAGAAATCGCGCAATCCGCAAACGTGAATCTTGTTGTCACGCATTCCAGCCAGTCGCTCCGAGGTCATGCAAACTCAATCACAGAGCCCCTGACAAAATCGTTCGTCATGGAGGCCATTACGTGTTTTGAAGCGCACCAATATCGTGCAGCCGTCGTATTCTCGTGGGCTGGCGCGGTCGCACTTTTGCACGGTCACGTCTTTTCTCGAAAGCTGGCCGAGTTCAATGCCGAAGCTACTCGGCGAGACGCCAAGTGGCGCGTCGCCAAACAGCAAGATGATCTCGGCCGCATGAAAGAGCATGATTTTCTTGATGTGTGCGAGTCGATTGGCGTGGTCGGCAAAAACGTCAAACAATTATTGCAGAACGAATGTCTGACGCTTCGGAACGCGTGCGGACACCCTAATTCTGTATCAATCGCAGAAAACAGTGTCGCCGCCCATATCGAGAAGCTGATTAAGAACGTCTTTTCAAGATTCTAGGACCACGGCCAACCAATCAGAGCAACGTTGGCTGCGGCCGATTGATAGATAGGGCCGCGTCCACCACATACTTAATCGACTTCGACGCCTGTCCGTTGACTTGCGAGCGCGGTCACGGCAAGCAGCGTTTATGCTGCTTTGGGCCGGCGTCTTTTTCCTCGTTCTCGGCGCCGCGTGCCTGCCCATCGACCGGCAGGCGGCGCATTATTTCTACGACCACGAGAGCGCACGCTTCGAGCGTTTCCTGGAGAGCACGACGCACTGGGCGAAGGCATCGCACTGGCTCATCGCCGCGCTGGCCGCGATCGCCATCGCGCAGGCGATCCTGGCCATTCAGGGCGAGGTCGCGGACGCGCGCCGGGCCTCGACCTATGCGCTCGCTTTCATCGCCTGTCTCGCGGCCGGCAGCGCGATCCTGCACAGCATGAAGCTGGTGGTGGGACGGCGGCGCCCGCGCGACGACATGGAGATGGGGAAGTGTGGATTCGTGTGGTTCGAGTTTCGGCTCGACTACAATTCGTTTCCGTCGGGCCATGCGCTCACCATCACGACGGTGGCGGTCATCGCGTCCTGTGTGTGGCCGCAGCTCGCCGTGCTGTGGTTCGCGGTCGCGCTGTGGCTTGGGGTGACCCGGGCGCTCCTGACGGCACATTTCTTCAGCGACGTCTTCATCGGCGCCGGCATCGGCCTTCTCGCGGCACGCGAGACATTGTTATATTTCTTCCCCACGCTCCCGCCGCCCTGGTTCTGATCCCCGTCCGAGGCCGTCATGCTCGACCCCTTCTTCACGCTGGACGGCTGG
>DATEZM010000136.1:0-11631 GCA_035255625.1 Rhizomicrobium sp.
CGAACTCTGCTGAAAGCCGTTTTTCCGTTGTCGCCGAAGTCGCCGCGCGCGACCTATGAGACGATGTTCGGCGCGGTGGAGCGGCCGACCCATGCCAACACCGACGCCGATCTGGCGCAATATGAAGTACCCGGCCATCGCTGGGCCGATCTGTCCGAGCCCGGATTCGGTGTCTCGCTTCTGACGGACTCGCGCTACGGCTATTCGACCTTCGGTTCGACGATGAGTCTGAGCCTATTGCGCGGCACGCAATCTCCGGATCGCGACGCAGATGTCGGCGTGCATCGCTTCGCCTATGCGCTCTACCCGCACGCGAGCGACTGGCGCCAGGCCGGTACAGTCGCCGAAGCGTTGCACTTCAATCGTCCGCTGTTATGGACGTTAGGCAAGCCACAGGCCGTCTTGTCGAAACCACTGGTGGAGACAGACAACCCGGCGGTGGTGATCGACACGATAAAACCGGCCGAGGACGGCAAGGGCTGGGTGGTGCGACTCTACGAGAGCAGTGGTTCGGCAACGAACGCTAAGCTGTCGTTCGGCGTACCCATCGGCCGTGTCGAGCGCAGCAACACAATGGAGGACGCCTTAGGCGCTGTCGTAATCGACGGACAGGCGTGCACCTTGCCACTGCATTCGTTCCAGATCGTCACGCTCAGGGTCGAATAGCCGCTTCCAGCAGGGCGACAAAGTCCGCTTTCTTAGAATCGTCGATCCAGCGCACCACCGCGACCACGTCGTGCTGGTAGTCGATGAAAACGATGTTGTCGCCATTGCCGATGAAGGCGACCGCATCCTCGCGCGCTGCCGGGAACAGCTTGTGGTCTGTGTTGAGAAACCAGTTCATGTAGCCGTAGCCGGGATTGGGTCCGGTCGGCGTCTTCGCCATCTTGATCCAGGTATCGGACAGGATGCGCTGGCCGTTCCACACGCCATTGTTGAGTCCGAGCAGACCCATTCGACCCAGATCGTGCGCCGAGATGAACATGCCGCCGCCCCAATGACCGCCGCCTGGTACCACGGCGATGCGGCGGTGTCCGATGGTGACGAAGGAATTGCGATAACCTTCCCAATGCCAGCGGTCCGAAGCGCCGATCGGCGTCATCACATATTGCCGAAGCACGTCGGGAAGCGGGCGCTTCCACAGGCAGGTGAGTGCCAGTGCGAAGGCGTTGACCCGCACATCGGAGTATTTCCACTGCGTGCCCACCGGCGGCGGGCCGGCCGCCAGTTCGTCCCACGCGTTCCTGCCGGGCCGGTCGGCCCACCATGGCTTGCCCCACATCGTGCCCACCCAGCCGCTGGTCTGGCGCAGCATCTGGTCCCAGGTGATCGGCTGGTTGTGCGGCAACAGAAAGTCCGGCGACGGCCTGACGTAGTCGATGACGCGGTCGTTCACGTCGCGGATCATGTGACGGTCGAAGGCGATGCCGGCGACCGACGAAATGAACGTCTTGGTCACCGAATGGGTCATGTCGACCGCGTCGGTATTGCCCCACTCGGCAACGATATAGCCGTGGCGGATGATGATGCCGTTCGCCGGCGCGTGCGGCTTCAAGGGTCCGATCGGATCGGAATAGGGACCGGCGAATTGCAGCGGAATGGTGATCCGAAGATCGCGCTGGTCGATGACACCGTCCAGCGCCGGCGAGACTTTGGACTCGTTGGCAACGGCGAAATCGATTGCCGCGCGCAGCTTGGCAGGATCGAATCCTTCCGCCTCGGGCGCATGGTTCTGCCAGGAGCCCTTCGGCGGAAAGTAATCGGCGGCACGCGCCGGCACCACGGCGAGTACAGCTGCGAAGATGAGAAGGAAGATCGGCTTCATGTGGCCCGCCCAATGTTCTCAGGCGACCTTCGTCTCCCGCGGGCGGCATTTCAACCAGCCTGACGACCTGTCAGACCCTGATCTCCAGGTTGCAGACGAGGCCATCCACGGCATAGTCGAAGCAAGCCGAGCCCTGTTCGCCGTGCAGGGTGCGCTCGATCATCTGCGTACCAAATCCTTTTTTCCCGGGCGGCTTGACCTTCGGACCACCGCTCTCGAACCAGCGCAGGGAAAGTTTGCGGCTATCGCCATCGAGCAGAAGCGACCACTCGACTCGCACCATACCGGTCTCGGCGGAAAGCGCACCGTACTTCACGGCGTTGGTGCCGAGTTCATGGATGACCATCACGAGCAGCAAAGTCATCGACGGATTGAGGCGCAGGTGGGGGCCTTCCACCGCAAAACGTGCACGGTCGCGCTGCTGGAACGGTGCGAGCGCACGCGTGACGACCTCGCTCACGTCACCGCCTGTCCAACTCTGCTGGGTCAGGATGTCGTGAGCATCGGCGAGCGCGTGCAGACGCGCGGTGAATGCGGTCCGCTCTTCCTTGGGTGCGGAGCGAAAGGTTTGCGTGGCAATCGCCTGCACGGTTGCGAGCGTGTTCTTGACCCGATGCTTGATTTCGTTAAGCAGCATCTCCCGCGACGCCTCGGCGTGCTTGCGTTCGGATATGTCGCGGGCGATTTTTGAGGCGCCGACGATAACCCCGTCCGCATTCCTGATCGGCGACACGGTCAGAGATACGTGTACCTGCGAGCCATCTTTGCGCTGGCGAATGGTCTCATAGTGCTCGATGCGGTCGCCGCGCCGAATGCGCTCTAGAATACCTGGTTCTTCGTTCTGCCGGTCAGCCGGCAGCAGGATGAGCACGGGCACGCCGACGATCTCCTCGGCCGTGTAGCCGAACAAGCGCTCCGCGCCCTGGTTCCAGCTCGTGATGACACCGTCGAGATCCTTGCTGATGATGGCGTCTTCGGAGGACGCGACAATGGCCGCGAGATGGAGCGCAGCATCGGGAACAGCCGACCGCCGCGTCCCGGCCGTCATCGGGGCGGCCAAATCTGCTTGCTTCTCGTCACGAATTTCCGCCCGGCTGGACATCCCTACGCAGTCTAAGGACAGGTTCACGGCAAACTCTAGCGGAAAAGTTTTGGCCAGCAGGGGAACGAATATCCCGGCAAGGCGTTCCGCTGCGCCGCCGCGATAAAGAATTGGCGGGACGCCCGTCTTGGCGTTATCAACAGCGGCGCGCCTTCGATTGGTCCGATGCCTTTGAGTTATACCGAAAAAAACCCGGTGGTGCTTCTCGTCGAGGACGAGTGGCTGGTGCGCATGGAGGTGGCGGACGCCCTCGCCGAGGCCGGTTGGCAGGTGGTGGAGATCGGAAGCGGCGAAGCCGCGCTCGCCTATCTTCGAGAAGGAAAGCCGATCGACCTTCTCCTGACCGACATCCGCCTGACCGGCCCGGTCAATGGTTGGGAGGTCGCGGATGCCTGTCGCGCGATCGCTCCGGACTTGCCCGTCGTCTATGTCTCCGCCAACCCGAGGGAGGATCGGCGGATGGTGTCTGGCAGTGAATTCCTGAGCAAACCGTCGCGGACCGAGATGCTGATCGCCACCTGCCGTCGGCTGCTCGGCGGTGAAACAGCCCGCCAATAGGTTTCGTGCCCGCCCCTGCATTGCCTCGAAAACGCCCAATGCGCGGCGGGAACCAATGTTCCTGAGCGGGCTTAGCTATTGGGGCGAGCGACGGCATAAGAATTTCCGGAGCATCCCTTGCAAGACCGCAGCCGCAATCATCTCCTTGGTTCCCTGACCGACAGCGACCGGGATCGGCTGGCTGCGGAACTGCAGCCGGTGAAGCTTACGTTGCACCGCTTGCTGGAGGTACGCGGCCATGACGTCGAGTGGAATTATTTTCCGGAAAGCGGCATCGCGTCCGTCATCGCCGAGAGTAGCAGTGGTCACAGCGCGGAGACCGGGGTGATCGGCCTCGAAGGCATGACGGGCATCGGCGTTTTGCTGGGAGATCGCTGCGCAGCGCAAAGCATCGTCATGCAAATCGAGGGCAGTGGGCATCGCATCGCGGTCCACCGCATGGAAGCCTTGCTCGCCGAAAGTGATGCGCTACGCGAGCGCCTCCAGCTGTTCGCGCGAGCCTTCATGATCCAGACGGCGCATAGCGCACTTGCCAGTGGCGCCGGCCTTCTGGAACAGCGCCTGGCACGCTGGCTGTTGATGCTGCACGACCGCGTCGAAGGTGACGGACTTGCAATCACGCACGACTACATCGCGACGATGCTGTCGGTGCGCCGGCCAGGAGTCTCGGTGGCCCTGAAGGTGCTGGAGGATCAGGGCCTGATCCGCGTCAATCGCGGCCTGATTGTCGTCGTCGACCGGCAGGGACTGGTAATGAAGTCGAACGGTCTCTATGGCAGCGCCGAGCACGAATACCGCCGCCTGCTGCAATGGCCGGACGATACGCGTCTGGTAAAGGTTTCCTGATCGCGCTCGCATGCTGCGCGCGCTGGCCTAGCCGGCGCGGAACCGGATCGGGCGGCCCGGCGCAGCCGCTTCGACGGCGCGAAGAATGCTCTCCGCGTCGAAGCCAAAATGGCGATAGAGATCGCTCACCGTGCCGGTCTGGCCAAAGGTGTCGACGCCGAGGCTTTCGACTCGATGGCCGGCGACACCGCCGAGCCAGCTCAGACTCGCGGGATGACCGTCGATGACGGTGATGATGACGGCGTCACGCGGAACATGGGCAAGCAGGCGTTCGATATGAGAAGGCTGCGCAAGCCGGCCTCCCTGGCGATGCTTCTGCGCACGCCGCCAGTCGACATAGAGACGGTCCGTGGAGGTGATCGCCAGCACGCCGACACCGCTGCGATCCTCCGCCATCAGCCCGGCAGCCGAGACGATCTCTGGCGCGACCGCGCCCTGATAGGCGAGCACGATGCGCGGACTGCCGACGGGCTCCGACATCCAGTAGCCCCCAGCAATGATGTCGCGGCGCATATCCGGAGGCAGCGTACGATGCGGCTGTTCGATCGCGCGCGTCGAAAGGCGCAGATAGACCGACCCGCCCGGCTCCTCGCCGGTGCCACCGTCGCTTTGGATATGCTCGAAGGCCCAACGGAGAATGATGGCCAGCTCGTCGGCATAGGCCGGTTCGAAAGATGTCAGTCCCGGCTGCGCCATTCCGATGAGCGGCGTGCCGATCGATTGATGCGCGCCGCCCTCGGGCGCCAGGGCCATGCCGCTCGGTGTCGCAACGAGAATGAAGCGTGCGTCCTGATAGCAGGCATAGTTCAGCGCATCGAGACCGCGTGCGATGAAAGGGTCGTACAGCGTTCCGACCGGCAGAAGACGCGCGCCGAACAGGCTGTGGGACAGCCCCATCGCCCCAAGAAGAAGAAAGAGATTCATCTCGGCGATGCCGAGCTCGATGTGCTGCCCAGTCGAGGCCATTTCCCAACGCTGGGCGGACGGAATCTTGTGGTCACGGAACAGGTCCCGCACGGCATCGCGTGCGAACAGCCCACGCCGGTTGACCCAGGCGCCAAGATTGGTCGAGACCGTGACGTCCGGCGACGTCGTGACGATGCGCGCCGCGAATTCGGATTGGTTGCGCGCGATCTCGTTGAGCAGATTTCCGAACGCCGTTTGAGTCGAGGTCTCCTTCTGCGTCGGCAAGGCGAGTTCGTCGGGTACGGCGATCCTGTCGGCGTGAAGCCAGCGCTCGCCGCCTTGCGCAAAAGGCACTTGACGAAGAAACGCGCCCAATTCGTCCGGCGGGATACGCAGCCCTTCGAACGGCTCCCACTCCTGGTCATCGCGAACGTTCATGGCGTTGCGAAGTTTCGCCATCTGCGCTTCATTCATCAGGCCGGCATGATTGTCCTTGTGACCGGCCAGCGGCAGGCCGAAGCCTTTGACCGTGTAACAGAGGAAGCAGACGGGACGGTCCTGATCGACGCTTTCGAACGCCTCGAGAATGCTCGACAGGTCGTGGCCACCCAGATTCGACATGAGCGCAGCCAACTCATCGTCGCTGCGCCGTTCGAGCAGTTTGGAGAACTCGCCCTGGTCCCCGAGATCGTCGAGCAGGCGCTTCCGCCACGCCGGGCCACCTTGAAAGGTCAAAGCCGAGTAGAGCTGGTTGGGCGCGGTGTCGATCCAGCGCTTCAAGACATCGCCGCCGGGCTCGGCGAAGGCGGCCTCCTGCAGCTTGCCGTATTTGAGAACCTTCAGCTCCCAGCCCATGGCCTGGAACAACTGTTCGAATCTCGAATGAAGGTCCTCATGCACCACGGCGTCCAGGCTTTGCCGGTTGTAGTCGATGATCCACCAGGTGTTGCGCAGCCCGAACTTCCATCCTTCGAGCAACGCCTCGTAGATGTTGCCTTCGTCCAGCTCGGCATCGCCGACGAGCGCGATCATCCGGCCCTTGGGGCGCCCTGCGTCCCAACCATGGGCGTGGACATAGTCCTGGACCATGCTTGCAAAGGCCGTGACCGCGACGCCGAGACCGACCGAGCCGGTCGAAAAGTCTACGTCGTCGGTATCTTTGGTGCGCGACGGATAGGACTGCGCGCCACCATAGCCGCGAAAGTTCTCGAGCTTCTCGCGGCTCTGTTTGCCGAGGATGTATTGAATGGCATGAAACACCGGGCTGGCATGCGGTTTCACCGCGACGCGGTCCTCCGGCTTGAGGACGGCGAAGTACAGCGCCGTCAGGATCGTCGCCAGCGAGGCGCTGGAGGCCTGATGGCCACCGACCTTCATGCCGTCGTAGCTCTCACGGCGGTGGTTGGCATTGTGCACCGTCCAGCTCGCAAGCCACAGGACCTTGCGTTCCAGTTCGGCCAAAAATCTGAGACGGTCGTCCGCCATCTTGCCCCGGGCTTGAAAAAGCGGCGCGCTATCGACGCGTCGCTGCATGCTGCGCGAGATATGCCATATGGTGTGGACCGGAAGCGAGGGCGATATGGCAAATAGGTGCGCTATCGGACTGGGCTTCGCGGCATTGCTGACGGCAGCCACGCCGGCTCTTGCCGACGCATATCCGTTGGCTCCCGAGCCCCTTCTAACCGATGCCGATTCGAGACCGGGCATCGATCTGTCTGGCACCTGGAATTACTCGATTGATCCTTATCGCGACGGTCTCGCCGGATTCCACGGCGGCAGCGCAGGGGCCGGCCATCGCCGCTACGACGATGTCGATGTCGAAGCGGCAATGCGGAAAGACCCGAACGCGCTGTTCGAATATGACATGCGCCATTCACCGATCGCGCAGGTGCCTGGTTCCTGGGTGGGCTACGATCCGGCACTGCGCTACTACGACGGCCTCGTCTGGTATCAGAAGATTTTCCCGGCGAAGCGGCCCGCCGGTCGGCGCGCTTTTTTGCGCTTTGGCGCCGCGGACTATACGACCCGCGTCTACCTGAACGGTGCATTCGTCGGCAGCCATGAGGGCGGGTTCACGCCTTTCGCCTTCGACGTTACGCACGTCCTGCGCAACGGCGACAACCAGCTCACCGTGGCCGTCGATTCATCCCGCACGCCGGACAGCCTTCCACCGCCAGTGACGGACTGGGACAACTATGGCGGCATCACACGGCCGGTGCGGCTGATCTTCGTACCCGACACCTATATCGATGATTTCTGGATACGCCTGACGAAGGACGGGCGCATCGCCGCCACGGTGCAACTCGACGGTGCGCGCGCCATCGGCTCGGCTGTGACTATCAAGATTAACGCCCTAGGCCTTTCGATCGCCGGAAAGACGGACGCAACAGGTTCATGGACCGGAAGCATTCCGGTGCCACCGTCGCTGAAGCGTTGGACGCCTGAGGCGCCGACGCTATACGAAGTCGAGGCGGACGCCGGCGAAGATACACTGCACGACCGCGTAGGCTTCCGTACGATCGAGGTGCACGGCCAGGACATTCTGCTGAACGGCAAGCCGATCTTCCTGCGCGGGATCAGCCTGCACGGCGAGGAATTCGGCGCCGAACCGTCACGGCGGATGACGCCGCAGGCCGTACGCGCTCTGCTCACCACAGCGAAAGCGTTGAACGCAAACTATGTGCGCCTTGCCCACTATCCGCATTCCGAGATCACAACGCGCATGGCCGACGAGTTGGGTCTGCTGGTGTGGAGCGAAATCCCGGTCTACTGGCTGGTCAAGTTCGACAATCCGCAGACGCTCTCGCTGGCAAGACACATGCTGGCCGAAAACATCCTGCGCGACCGCAATCGCGCATCGGTGATCATCTGGAGCGTCGGCAACGAAACGCCGCCCGGCGACGCACGCAATGCGTTCCTGACCCGCCTCGCCGACGACGCGCGCGCACTTGACGATACGCGACTGGTATCGGCGGCTGTTCTTGCCAACAGGAGCGAGCGTGACGGCCATCCCTTGGTGACCATCGACGATCCGCTGATCGCCCATCTGGATGTGATGGCGGTGAACACCTACGACGGCTGGTACTCCTCCGATCCGTTGGCGAGCCTGCCATCGATCGAGTGGCGTTCTAACTACGACAAGCCGCTGATCTTCTCGGAGTTCGGTGCAGGCGCTTTGGCAGGCTTCCACGACCGCACTGGCCTGCACAAATTCTCGGAGGAATTTCAGGCGGAATACTATCGTCAGACTCTGGCGATGGCCGAAAAAATTTCGCTCCTGCGCGGCATGTCACCTTGGATCTTGAAGGACTTCCGTTCTCCACGGCGGCAGAATCCCGTCTATCAGAAGGGCTGGAATCGCAAGGGTCTCGTTTCCGAGACCGGCCAGCGCAAGCTGGCGTTTGCCGTGCTGGCCGAACACTACCGGCGCCTCGCGGCCGCGTGGGCGAAGCGCGGCAATTGAAGGCCTATGCGCGCTCCGCCGCTATCGCGTTCCGGCTGGCCCGGGCGAATACCCAGAGATAGACGTAACACACGATCGGAAGCACGAAGGAGATCGTCAGTCCGACGGAATCGGCGAGCAACGCTTGCATCTCGGGAAGAACGGCGCCCCCGAAGATCGCCATGATCAGTGCCGCCGAGCCACGCCCCGTCAGCGGTCCAAGTCCGCGTATCGCCAGCGTGAAGATCGTGGGGAACATGATCGAGTTGCACAATCCGACCAGGAGCATGGCCCACTGGGCGGCCGTTCCGGACAATGCCATCGATGTCACGACCAGGACGATCGCCACCGCACAGTTGAGGCCGAGAATTCGGGCCGGCGTCGTCTCGTCGTCCTTACGCAGGTCCATCACATACGCGCCGACGAACCGGCCGATCATTGCGCCGCCCCAATAATAAGACACATAGCCGGAAGCGATAGCCGTGGTGACGATGCCGATATGCGGCGAGGTCATGTAATTGATGAGGAAACTGCCAACCGACACTTCCGCGCCGACATAGAGGAAGATCGCGGCGATCCCCATGACGAGAAGCCGATGGCGCCAGATCGTGTCGCGCGCCTGTGCCTCGGTCTCCGGCTCGGTTGCGATGCGCGGCAGCCGCGTCATCCAGATAAGGCCGGCGAGCAACAGCAGCACTACCGCGATGCCCAAATAGGGCAACTCTACTGCCCGCGCGTCGGTCATGCGCTGCTGCAGCGTCACGGCCGCGCCCACGGCGACTGTGCCAGTCGTGCTGCGCGAAAGTATGAGCATCCCGCCGAAGATCGGCCCAATCACCGTGCCCAGCGAATTGAAGGCTTGCACGAGATTGAGGCGGCTCGAGGCTGTTTTCTCTGGTCCGAGCACAGCGACGTATGGGTTGGCTGCGACCTGCAGCAGGGTGATGCCCGCCGCGAGGACGAAGAACGCCGACAGGAACACCGGATAAGACGGGAGATAAGCAGCCGGGATGAAGAGAAGGCAGCCACACGCCATGACGGCGAGCCCGGCCATGATGGAACCCTTATAACCGATCCACTCGATCACCCGGCCCGATGGAAGCGCGAAAATGAAATAGCTCAGGAAAAAGACGAACTGGACCAGCAGCGTCTGGACATAGTTCATCTCGAACACCGCCCTCAGATGCGGCACGAGCACATCGTTCAGGACGGTGCAGAAGCCCCACATGAAGAACAGCGTCGCCAGGACCGAGAGGGACAGCCCATAGCCGCCGCCCGAAGTCGCGCCGGATGCTCCGGCCGTCTTTGCTTGGTGTTCCACACTTAACCCCTCGTTGGTGGCCTTCAGCAGATCGGCCTGTGCGAGTCGTCTGCGAGCGTCATTCAAGATCCGGATACGGACCCTTGCCCCCCTCGGCGATGAAACGGTCTATGCGCGCGGTCAGGACCGGAAGCGGCACCGAGCCTAATTCCAGAACGGTGTCGTGGAAGGCACGAATGTTGAAGCGCGGCCCCAGCGCGGCTTCCGCCTTATGGCGGGCGTTCCAGATCGCCATTTCACCCAGATAGTAAGAGAGAGCCTGACCGGGCCACGCGATGTAGCGATCGACCTCTGTCTCAATCTCGTGCTGAGGCAGCGCAGTATATTCGAGCAGATACTGAATCGCCTGCTCGCGTGTCCAACCCTGCGAGTGGATACCGGTGTCGACGACAAGCCGCGCTGCACGCCAGATCTGCCAACCCAGCATGCCAAAACGGTCATAGGGCGTCTCGTACATCCCCATCTCGAGTCCGAGCTTCTCGCAATAGAGCGCCCAGCCTTCGCCATAAGCGGAGATGTAGACGTGCTGGCGAAATTCCGGCTGGTTCTTGTGCTCCAGCGCGATGGGCATCTGGAACGCGTGACCAGGCGCGGATTCGTGCAAGGTCATCGCCGTAAGATTGTAGAGCGGCCGCGTCTCGAGCTTGTAGGTGTTGACGAGGAACTGCCCCGGTCCGCCGCGGCCCGAAGTGTAGAAAGGGGCCAGATCATCGGGCACGGGTACGATCGCAAAGCGCATGCGCGGCAGGTAGCCGAAATAGGTGGAAGCCTTCCCGTCGAACTTCTTGGCGATCCACGCCGCGCGCATCAGAAGTTCGTCCGGTGTCTTGGCGTAGAACTGCGGATCGGTGCGCAGGAATTTCAGGAATGCGGGAAAATCGCCCTTGAACCCCGTTTCCTGCATCACCGCAAGCATCCGGCGATGCAGATCCGCGACTTCGCGCACGCCGAGATCGTGAATCGCTGCCGGGTCCATGTCGAGCGTGGTGTATTGCAGGATCTGCGCGCGATACCACGCTTTGCCGTCCGGCATCGCTTCGGCGGCGAGCGTGGTGCGCGTGCCGGGCACATACTCTTCGCGCATGAACTTCAGAAGCTCGCGATAGGCCGGCTGTACCGTGTCGCGGATGACGACGACCGCTTGTGCGCGCAACGCTGCCTTATCGGCGTCGGAAATGCCCGGCATGTCCACAAAGGGTGTGTAGAACAGGCTTTTTTCTGGCGTGACGTCCGTCACGGCCGTGATGGAGCCGTCACGGCCCTCCAGCGTCACGCGCGGCGGCGTGAAGCCGCGTGCCATGCCGGCGCGCATCTCGCCCATCTGCTCGCGGAAGTAGCGCGGGATGTCGCGCATTTGCGCGATCCAATTCTTGTAGTCGATGAGATTTCTGAATGGCTTGCGCGCCGTGTAACCGATATCGGTCCAGAACGTCGTGTCGGAATTGACCGGCATCTCGTAGTCGCGGAACGTCTGGCTGGCGATCAGCCCGGCGATCTGCGGCCTGTAGACGTCGTAATTCTCCTGTTCGGCCGGCGACAGCTTTGCGCGCGGTATGGTGCCGAGTTCGGCCATCACCTTCTGCCAATGCGCAAGCCGCTCCGCCTGGGTCTTCGGATCGACCCTGGGCAGA
>DATEZM010000137.1:0-3763 GCA_035255625.1 Rhizomicrobium sp.
GCTGCTTTTTCTGCCGCATCTGCCGCACCTCGATCGTCTCCGCAACGATCCGCGTTTCGCTTCGATCCTCAGCCGCGTGCGGCTGGTGAAGTAGCCGCAAGCTTTTCCCAAGCCGGAAACAAGGCCTGCGCAAACACTTCCGCGCGGCTCCGGGCGATCCTCCGAACGTCATCCAACGGAGAAACGCTCATGTCCCTTGCACTTGCACATCCCGAACCCGTCAA
This sequence comes from Rhizomicrobium sp., assembly GCA_035255625.1. Classification (GTDB taxonomy): domain Bacteria; phylum Pseudomonadota; class Alphaproteobacteria; order Micropepsales; family Micropepsaceae; genus Rhizomicrobium. The sequence continues at coordinate 225 of DATEZM010000137.1, forward strand.
ACGCGGTGCCCTGCGCACGCTCGGCATCGCCATCGGCTCCGGCGTTGCACTCATCGTCGCCGGTGAAGGGCTTTGGATCGGCATGCTCGCCGCCTATTCGCGCCAACCGACAACGTTTCCTTGGTTCGTCCCCGCAATGGCTGCGATACTCGCCGCTGCTGCTGCCTGGATGAAGTGGGGAAGCTGGCCGAGCTTCGGCGCGCAAGCGCGGCGCGACGGCGTGCGGCTCAATGCCGTGCCGCTGAAGACGTTCCTGCTGGCACTGGTCGCAGGCTGGTCGACCTTCTTCGCCGGTGCCGGCGCCTATATCGCTTATCGCATGCAGAGCGGTCTGGGTGGCGAGGTGCCGATGAGCCTGCCGCCCGAACCGAAGGTGGCGATCGTCGTGGGTCTTGCGATGGCCGCCATCGTCGCCGGCGTGCTGGAGGAAGTCTCGGTGCGTGGCTTCATCCAGGGTCGCCTCGAGAGAGCCTTTGGTGTCGCGCCAGCCATCGTCGTCAGCGGCCTGGTATGGGCGCTGTTCCATACCAACCATTCCTATTTCGACACGACGCCGCTGAACATCGCGATCTGGTTCGGCATCTTCCTCACGGTCTCGGCGATGCTGGGCACCATTGCGCACCGCACCAACTCGGTCCTTCCCGGGATCGTCATTCATGCGGGGTTCGACAGCACCTACTTCGTGCCGGCCGGTCTGCTGCCGTTGCACGCCCCGCTCGCTTTCGTGGAGTCGCTGGCGACACCGCAGACCTTCGAGATGATCGGCGCGGGCCTGGCAGTGGTCGCGTTCCTCGCTTGGGCGGGCTTCTTCCGCGCCACGCGCCGGTAAGGCGCAGAAACGAAAACGCCGCGGCTTGGCGAGCCGCGGCGTTTTCCGTTCATGCCAATTCAGAGGTGGATCCAGATGCCCGGCGCCCAGACCCATGCGCCGCCCTGCCAGTTCCACGCGCCGTCGCGCCAGTGGTAGTGGCCGCCATGCGGCATCGCCGGACGGTGTTCGTCGCGCATGGGCGGGCGATGGCCGTGATCGTGGTACATGTCGTGATGCGTCGCCATCATCGTATTGTCGTGCGGGTCCGCGGCGGCTGGCGATGTCGATAGCGCGAGCGGCAGCGCCAGCGCGAAAGCGGTCGCGAGAAGAGTGGTCTTGACGGTCATGGTCGTCTCCTTGTTCTAGGGCTTGTACCCATACAGGAGATCGTATCTGTCCCCCGTCTTGCGCAAGCATGAACGGCTCGAAAGAGGGTACAGTTTCCGTGATCTTTGTCGTGAACTGTCGCCGTTCCGCAAGTGAACGCCGCAAACACGACGTCTATGAATGGAGGATGAACGCATGATCCCGCGATTGGAGACCGAGCGACTTGTCTTGCGCGAATGGCGCGGTGACGATTTTGAGACGCTCGCCAGGTTCTACGCCGATCCTGAGGTGATGAAATTCCTCGGCGGCACGATGGAACGCAACGACGCCTGGCGTTCGCTCGCCACGTCGATCGGGCATTGGACGCTGCGTGGCTATGGCACCTGGGCGGTGGAACGCAAATCCGATGGTGCGTTTGTCGGTCGCGTCGGGCTGATCAATCCCGAAGGCTGGCCGGGCCTCGAACTCGGCTGGACGCTGGGACGTCCCTATTGGGGCCAAGGCCTCGCGACCGAGGCTGCCATGGCCGGGTTGCGCTACGCCTTCGTCACCCAGCCGGTCGAGCGGATGATCTCCTGCATCGATCCGGAGAACACGGCGTCGCAGGCGGTCGCGGCGCGAATAGGCGAGACCAAGGGCGAGCGGCGCGCGCTGCGCGTCGGCGGCAAGGACTTCCCGGTCGATATCTGGTCGATCGCGCGCGGCGAATGGCAGCGGCGGCAGGCTGCGGCTTGACCTGCAGAGCGCGAACGGGCTCCTTGGCCGCATGACGGACGGCCCAGTCTATCGCGATCGTGACTTTCACGTTTTCGCCGCCATCCGTTTCATCGTGACGATCGCCATGCAGGTGCAGTCGGTTGCGATCGGCTGGCAGGTCTACGCCATCACCCATTCGACCTTCGCGCTCGGCATGGTCGGGCTGTGCCAATTCGCGCCGATGTTCGTGCTGACGTTGCCGGCCGGCGATATCTCCGACCGCTTCGACCAGCGCAAGGTGCTGAGCGCGACGCAGGCGATGCAGAGCGTGTGCGCCGGACTGTTTCTCGTCCTCGTGCTGTTCGCACCAAAGATCCCGTGGCCCTACTACGCCGTACTGGTCCTGTTCGGCGCGACACGCGGTTTCTATGGTCCGGCGTCGCAGTCGCTGCTGCCATTCCTCGTTGCGCCGGAAAAGTTGCCGCGCGCCATCGCGCTGTCGTCCTCGGTGTTCACCACCGCGACCATCGCCGGCCCAGCGCTCGGCGGCTTCCTCTATTGGCTGGGTCCGATGGCCACCTTTTCCACGAGTCTCACTCTCATGGTGGCCGCTTCGGTCCTCACCGCCTCGCTGGGCGGAAGACGCCGTCCGCCGCATGTCGATACCGGCGCGTCGCGGTTGGAACGCGTACGCGAGGGCATCGATTTCGTGCGCCATCGCCCTGTCGTTCTCGGCGCGATCTCTCTCGATCTCTTCGCCGTCCTGCTCGGTGGCGCCACCGCGCTGCTGCCGGCTTACGCCCGGGACATTCTCCATGTCGGCCCCATCGGGCTCGGCATCCTGCGCAGTGGCCCCGCCATCGGCGCGGCGTTGATGGCGTTCAGCCTGGCGCGCAAGCCGATCCAGCGCCAGACCGGTATCACGATGTTCGCCGCCGTCGCGGTGTTCGGCTTCGCCACCATCGTGTTCGGGCTTTCCACCATGTTCGGCGTCTCGCTCCTCGCGCTCGCCGTGCTCGGCGCGTCCGACATGATCAGCGTGTTCGTGCGCTCGGCGCTGATCCAGTACGCAACGCCGGACGAAATGCGCGGCCGCGTCAGCGCCGTCAGCATGCTGTTCATCGGCGCGTCGAACGAACTCGGCGAATTCGAATCGGGCATCACGGCCGACTGGTTCGGAACCGTGGCTTCGGTCGTGATCGGCGGCATCGGCACACTGGTCGTCGTCGCGGCGTGGATGGCATTGTTCCCGTCGCTGCGGAACATCGACCGCCTGGCCGACGCGGCCCGCGCGCCGCGGCTTGAGCCGCAGCCGCTTCTCGTCAAGACTGCGGCCGGCAAGGAGGATACCCCATGAGCTTGAAGGTCATCGGCGCGGGTTTCGGCCGCACCGGCACGCGGTCGTTGAAGGAAGCGCTGGAAATGTTGGGTTTCGGGCCCTGCCATCACATGGTGGAGGTCTTCATGCATCCCGAGCAGGTCCCGCTCTGGGACCGCGCCGCATTGGGCGAGATGAAGAACTGGGAGGAAATCTTTGCGGCTTACAACTCGTCCTGCGACTGGCCGAGCTGCTCTTTCTACAAGGAACTTGCCGATTTCTACCCCGATGCGAAGGTGATCCTGACGCTGCGCGATCCGAAATCCTGGTTCAAAAGTGTTTCCTCCACGATCATGCCGGCGATGAAGAAGGCGGAGGAGGGCCAGG
>DATEZM010000138.1:0-7429 GCA_035255625.1 Rhizomicrobium sp.
CGACCGTGAGGAGCGCGACAACGAGTTCGTCGACAAGCTCGTCCACATCAACCGCGTCGCGAAGGTCGTGAAGGGTGGCCGCCGCTTCGGCTTCGCCGCCCTCGTGGTGGTCGGCGACCAGCGCGGCCGCGTCGGCTACGGTCACGGCAAGGCGCGCGAAGTGCCGGAAGCCATCCGCAAGGCGACCGACGAGGCGAAGAAGTCCCTGATCCGCGTGCCGCTGAAGGACGGTCGCACGTTGCATCACGAAGTCCGCGGCCATCATGGCGCCGGCAAAGTGATCGTGCGTCCGGCGCCCGCCGGCACTGGCGTGATCGCCGGCGGCCCGCTGCGCGCGGTGTTCGAGGCGCTCGGCGTGGGCGACGTGGTCTGCAAGTCGATGGGCTCTTCGAATCCCTACAACATGATCCGCGCCATTTTCGACGGGCTGATGAACCAGCAATCGCCGCGCATGGTCGCCAACCGTCGCGGCCGCAGCGTCACCGAGATCATTGCGCGCCGCGAAGGCCAGAAGGCGGAGCAGGCGAGCGCCTGATCTTCCGTACAAGGAACAAGACGATGGCTGAGAAGAAGATGCTGAAGGTGAAGCAGGTGAAGAGTGCCGCGCGCCGCCCCGCGGTCCAGACCGCGACGCTGAAGGGCCTCGGCCTGGGCAAGATGCACCGCGTCCGCGAGCTGGAAGACACGCCCGCCGTGCGCGGCATGATCAACTCGATCTCGCACTTGGTGCAGATCGTGGAAGAGAGCAAGTAAGATGAAGCTCAACGAAATCCGCAACAATCCGGGCGCGCACAAGCGCAAGGACAAAGTCGGACGCGGTTCGTCCTCCGGCCTGGGCAAGACGTCGGGCCGCGGCGTCAAGGGCGCCAAGGCGCGTACCGGCAATCAGGTGCATGGCTTCGAAGGCGGCCAGATGCCGCTGCACATGCGCATGCCCAAGCGCGGCTTCCGCAACATCTTCGCCAACGATTTTTCGGAGCTCAATCTCGGCCGCCTGCAAAAGGCGATCGACGACAAGAAGCTCGACACCTCGGCCAAGATCACCGGCGCGGCGCTGCTCAAGGCCGGCATCGTGCACAAGAGCCGCGACGGTGTGCGCCTCCTCGGCACCGGCGAACTGACGGCCAAACTCGAACTGGAAGTTGCCGGCGCGTCGGCCTCGGCCAAGGCTGCGGTCGAAAAGGCAGGCGGCACTCTGGCGCTGACCTTCAAGAAGCCGGAATACATGAACAAGAAGGGCCAGCCCGGCAAAAGGAAGCAGCGCCGGGCCCAGGCCGCGGAAAAGCGCGCGGCGCGCAACGCCGGCTGATACTGTAGCCCGCGCAACACGCGCGGGTGCAGAAAAGCCGCACCGGTGCTTGTCGCGGGAGCGATGCGACCAGATATAGAGTCGGCCAGATCGCGGGAGTGAGACATGCCCTCAGCAGCCGAACAACTGGCCGCCAATTTCAATTTCAACAATTTCGGCAAGGCCAAGGAGCTGCGCCAGCGCCTCATCTTCACGCTCGGCGCGCTGGTTGTCGCCCGTATGGGCTCTTACATCCCGATGCCGGGCATCGATCCCGCCGGGATGAAGCATTTCATGGACACCAATTCCGGCGGCTTCCTCGACGTATTCAACGTTCTGGCGGGCGGCGCGATTCAGCGCATGGCGGTCTTCGCGCTGGGAATCATGCCTTACATCTCAGCCTCCATCATCATCCAGTTGATGACGACGGTCTTCCCGGAACTCGAAAACCTGAAGAAGGAAGGCGAGGCGGGCCGCAAGATCATCAATCAGTACACGCGCTACGGCACGGTCGGCCTCGCCGCGATCCAGGCCTATGGCATCGCGATCGGCCTGCAACAGATCCCGGGAATCGTCATCAACCCCGGTCTCTTCTTTCAGATCGGCGCGGTGATTACGTTGACCGGCGGCACGATCCTGCTGATGTGGATCGGCGAGCAGATCACCAGCCGTGGCGTGGGCAATGGCATCTCGCTCATCATCTTTGCCGGCATCGTCGCCCGCTTCCCGCAATATATCGGCCAGGCGTTCGAATCCGTCCGCACTGGCGCCATCGGTCCGTTGGCGATCATCGTCGGTACCATCGCAATCGTCGGACTCGTTACCGGCATCGTGTTCATGGAGCGCGCCCAGCGCCGCCTCCTCGTCCAGTACCCAAAGAGGCAGGTCGGTAACAAGATGTACGGCGGGGAGGCCTCCCATCTTCCGCTGAAGCTGAACGTCTCGGGCGTCATCCCGCCGATCTTCGCGTCCTCGATTCTGCTGTTGCCCACCACCATCGCCGGCTTCAACGCGCAGAACATTCCAGACTGGCTGCAAACCATCGTCCAGTATCTGAGCCACGGCCAGCCGGTCTATCTCGTGCTCTACGCGCTGATGATCCTGTTCTTCTCGTTCTTCTACACCTCCATCGTCTTCAATCCGGAGGAGACGGCGGACAATCTGAAGAAATATGGCGGCTTCATTCCCGGCATTCGACCCGGCAAGAAGACTGCCGAATTTATCGACTATGTGCTGACCCGTCTCACGGTGATCGGTGCCATCTATCTCGCCGTGGTCTGCCTGATCCCCGAAATCACCACGACCTACTACGCCATTCCGTTCTACCTCGGCGGCACCTCGATCCTGATCGTGGTCAGCGTGACGATGGACACGGTTGCGCAGATTCAGAGCCATCTGATCGCGCAGCAGTATGAGGGCCTCATCAAGAAGGCGAAGCTTCGGGGAGCGCGTCGTTGAACATCGTTCTGTTCGGGCCTCCGGGCGCCGGCAAGGGGACGCAGGCCAAGATACTGCAGGAGAAACGCGGCCTGCCGCAGCTCTCGACCGGCGACATGCTGCGTGCCGCGATTGCATCCGGCTCGGCCTTGGGGCGCGAGGTCGAGGCAATCCTCGCCAAGGGCGACCTCGTTTCCGACGACGTCGTTATCCGCATCATCCACGAGCGGTTACGGATGGCCGATTGCGTCAGCGGTGCGGTGTTTGATGGCTTCCCGCGCACAATTCCGCAGGCCGAAGCGCTCGACAAATTGCTCACCGGCTTCAATCGCAAGATCGATGTCGTCATCGAACTCAAGGTCGATGACGCGATCCTGCTGAGCCGCGTGCAGCAGCGTATCGATTCCGGCATGTCGCGGGCAGACGACAATGCCGAGACGCTGAAGAACCGTCTCGCCGTCTATCACAAGAATACGGCGCCCCTGCTCGTCTACTACGGCAAGCAGGGCAAGGTCGTGACCATCGACGGCATGATGCCGATCGACCAGGTCACCAAAGCGATCGCCGCTGCGCTCGACGTCAAGCCGAGGTGATCCGATGCGGCGTGGGCTGATTTTCGCCGCCGCATTGCTGTCTCTTCCGGCGCGCTCACTGGCGGATCCGGCGTCCGACGCACGTTTCGATTCGATCGTCCAGCCCTACGCCCAGAACGGCCGATTCTCCGGCGCGGTCCTGGTCGTCCGCGACGGTACCGTGCTGTTCGACAGAGCCTATGGCATGGCAGACGCGCAAGCCGGCATTCCCAATCGTCCGTCGACCAGCTTCCATGTCGGCACGCTGTCGATGCAATACACCGCGGTCGCCATCGAATTTCTTGCCGAGTCCCACAAGCTTTCGCTCGATAACACGGCCGACCAGTTCGTGCCCGGCGCGCCTTTGATGACCATTCGGGACTTGTTGGCCGTTGCGCCGGACGATCCGAAAGTCGCGGCCGATTACGAACTGCTCGCCCGCGTCGCCGCTGCGGCCATGGGAAAGAGCTTTGCCGATGTGGAGGATGCCGGCGCCTTCGGCACCGTGTGGATGAACGGTACCGGTATCGATGATGGCACCCTGTTGCCGCAAACGCGGATGGCCAAGGGCTATGTCGTCGACACGGGGATGCCGAAACTCGTTACGGCCGACTGGGCGCGCTTGGCTGGCTCGGCCTCGGCCTTCACCACCACGAAGGACGAATTGTACTGGCTCGACCGATTCTTCGGCGACGGTCTGGTCAGCCATGAGGATCGTCTCGCGATGACGGCCGGGAGTGCGGGTTATGGCTGGTTCCGCGGGCGGCCCCTCGATAACGACGCTTATTGGATGTCCGGCAAGGCGCCGGGATTTGCCTCTTATGTGCTGCGCGAAAGGGATTTGACGGTCATCGTCCTGGCCAATGTCGCCGATGCGCCTGCCATGATGATCGGTAACGGATTGGCGGCCCAGGCGCGGGGCGGGAAGTAGCCCCCAATCCAGGATTAATCCATTGAAGCAAATACAGTTTTTCGCGCGCAATATATTGTCTGCGGCCTGTTGACTGAGGGGGGTGCATTAATATACTCCGCGCCCTCGCGGCAGAATTCCTGTCCAATTTGCGCGGCTCGACGCCCTTTGCCAAAGGGCGCGCTGGCGGTTTGGAACAGGGCCGGCCCAACGGAATCGGCAAGCCGCGAACGGCTTGACCCAAAGCGGAGCACCATGTGGCACGTATCGCCGGCGTCAATATCCCCACCCAGAAGCGGGTCGAGATCGGCCTTCGCTACATCCATGGCATCGGCCCGGCCAAGGCCAAGGAGATCTGCGAGAAGGTCGGCATCCAGCCCCAGCGCCGCGTCCATGATCTGACCGACGCCGAAATCATCCAGATTCGCGAAGCGATCGACCGCGACTTTCTCGTCGAAGGCGATCTGCGCCGCGAAGTGGCGATGAACATCAAGCGCCTGATGGATCTCGGCTGCTATCGCGGCCTGCGCCATCGCCGCGGCCTTCCCGTCCGCGGCCAGCGCACCCACACCAACGCACGCACGCGCAAGGGCCCCGCGAAGGCCATCGCCGGCAAGAAGAAAGTGACCAAGTAACCAATGGCCGCTCCCGCTGCAGAGAAGAAGCCCGGCGCAGGCCGTGCCCGCAAGAAAGAGAAGAAGAACGTCGTAGTCGGCGTGGCGCATGTCGCCGCGACCTTCAACAACACGATCATCACCATCACCGACGGCCAGGGCAACGCGATTTCGTGGTCGTCCGCCGGCATGATGGGCTTCAAGGGCTCGCGCAAGTCGACACCCTATGCCGCCCAGGTCGCTGCCGAAGACGCCGGCAAGAAGGCCGTCGAGCACGGCATGCGCAGCCTCGAGGTTGAAGTCTCCGGTCCAGGTTCGGGCCGCGAATCCGCTCTGCGCGCGCTGCAGGCCACCGGCCTCATCGTCACTTCGATCCGCGACGTGACGCCGATCCCGCACAATGGCTGCCGCCCGCCGAAGCGCCGGCGAGTATAATTTCGAGAGCTCCTATCCACCCCTTCGTCGCAAGAATGGGCGCGTGCTCTCCGCGTCCGGGACACGATGAGGACCAAAAATGTTTCAGAAGAACTGGCAAGAACTGATCAAGCCGGGAAAGTTGAAGATCGAAGCCGGGCACGATGCCGGCAAGTCTGCAACGATCGTGGCGGAACCGCTCGAGCGCGGCTTCGGCCTGACCCTCGGCAACGCGCTGCGCCGCGTGCTGCTCTCCTCGCTGCAGGGTGCGGCCGTGACCTCGATCCAGATCGAGGGCGTGCTGCATGAATTCTCGTCGATCCCTGGCGTCCGCGAGGACATGACCGACATCGTGCTGAACGTGAAGCAGCTCGCGCTGCGCATGCACGCCGAAGGCCCCAAGCGCCTCGCGCTCAAGGCTCAGGGCCCGGTCGAAGTCACCGCCGGCATGATCGGCGCCACCGCCGACATCGACATCCTCAATCCCGAGCTCGTCATCTGCACGATCGACGAGAAGGTAGAGTTCCGCATGGAGCTCACCGTCGCCACCGGCAAGGGCTATGTCCCGGCCGACCGCAACCGGCCCGAGGATGCTCCGATCGGCCTCATCCCGGTCGACAGCCTGTTCAGCCCGGTCAAGAAGGTCTCCTACAAGGTCGAGAACACCCGCGAGGGTCAGATTCTCGACTACGACAAGCTCACATTGACGGTCGAGACCAACGGTGCTGTGACACCGGACAACGCGGTCGCCTATGCCGCGCGCATCCTGCAGGACCAGCTCCAGGTCTTCATCAACTTCGAGGAGCCGCGCGAGCGCGTCGCCGAGGAAGCCAAGCCCGATCTCGCCTTCAACCCCGTCCTCCTCAAGAAGGTCGACGAGCTGGAGCTGTCGGTGCGTTCGGCGAACTGCCTGAAGAACGACAACATCGTCTATATCGGCGACCTCATCCAGAAAACAGAAGCGGAAATGCTCCGTACACCGAACTTCGGCCGCAAGTCGCTGAACGAGATCAAGGCGGTGCTCGCCGAAATGGGCCTGCATCTGGGCATGGAAGTGCCTGGCTGGCCGCCGGAGAACATCGAAGACCTCGCCAAACGTTACGAAGACCAGTACTAACTTTTTGAAGGTAGAGCGCCATGCGCCATCGCAACCAGGGGCGTAAGCTCAACGTCACCACGTCGCACCGCATCGCCATGTTCGCGAACATGGCGGCGGCGCTGATCAAGCACGAGCAGATCAAGACCACGCTGCCCAAGGCGAAGGAACTTCGCCCCGTGGTGGAGAAGCTGGTCACGCTCAGCCGCAAGAACAACCTGCATGCGCGCCGCCAGGCGCTGTCGACGGTCCGCGACGAGACGCAGGTGAAGAAGCTGTTCGAAGTTCTCGGCCCGCGCTACGCCAAGCGTCCGGGCGGCTATACCCGCGTGCTCAAGGCCGGTTTCCGGCCCGGCGACAACGCCCCGATGGCCTTCATCGAATTCGTTGATCGCGACGAGGCCGCCAAGGGCCAGGACTCCGGTCCCGTCGAGGTGAAGGACGATGAAGGCGACGAGTAGTCCTCGATTTCGCCATGTTCTGCATTAGATTTGGGGCGGCCTCGGCCGCCCTTTTTTCGTTTGGAAGATCCCATGCACGTTCCCTTCATCGCACTCTCTCTGATCGTCCTCGCCACCCCCGCTCTCGCCGAGCCGCCGCGCGCGGCGCCCGCCTCGATGCCGCAGGTGCAGCTCACCTTCGCGCCGGTCGTTAAGCGCGTCGCACCGGCAGTGGTCAACGTCTATGCCCGTTCCATCGTGCAGGCGCCGATGAATCCGCTGTTCGCCGATCCGCTGTTCGCACGGCTGTTCGGCAATCCGGGCATGCGCCAGCGCGTGCAGCAGTCGCTCGGCTCCGGCGTCATCGTGCGTGCCGACGGCGTGATCCTGACCAACAACCATGTCGTGACCGGTGGCACCGACATCGTCGTGGCGCTCTCGGACAAGCGCGAGTTCAAGGCCAAGGTCCTGCTCGCCGATCCGCGCACCGACATCGCTGTGCTCAAGATCGATCCCCATGGCGAGAAGCTTCCGACCGTCGAATTCGCCGACAGCGACCGTGTCCAGGTCGGCGATCTGGTGCTCGCGATCGGCGATCCGTTCGGCGTCGGCCAGACCGTGACGATGGGCATCGTCTCCGCGCTCGCCCGCACTCAGG
>DATEZM010000139.1:0-8920 GCA_035255625.1 Rhizomicrobium sp.
GCCGTCGCTCCACACATCGGTCAGCGGCACGCCGTGCATCTCGATGCGGCGCAGCGCGTGCTCGTAGCCTTCGGCGATGCAACGGTCGAAGGCGCGCCAGTCGCGCAGGCCCACACCGTTGAGCGGCGGCTCGAACATGTAGTTTGCCTGCTCGCGGGCCTGCCGGCGCTGCACTTCCGAACCGACCGTGCCCGCACGCATCAGGATCGAGACGATCGACGGCGTTCCCGCCATGCGCTGGGCGATCAGCCACCACCAAGGCCGCTCGCCATAGCGGCTGTCGGCGGCCTTGAGATCGATCTCGCCCGTCACGTCGGAGGCGATGATTGGCCCGCTCGCGCGCTCGGCCATGATGTCGACCGGCAGGTTGTTCATCAGCCCGCCATCGACCAGCAGATGGCCATTATGCGTCACCGGCGGCAGGATGCCCGGGAGCGCCACACTGGCGCGCAGCGCCCGCCACAGCGTACCGGCGCGATGGATGTGCACGCGGCCGGTCGTGAGGTCGGATGAGACGCAGAAAAACGGCTTGGGCAGTTCCTCGATGCGCAAATCGCCATAGTTGTTCTTGAGCAGGTCGGATACTTTCCGTCCGCGCACCAGCGCGATCAGCGGCAGCGTGTAGTCGTTGAGCGGGTTGCCGTTGACAAAAGCCTCGCGCATCCGGTCGGTCAGCTCTTCGATGCCCCACTCGCAAGCGAGCCCCGCCGCGATCAGCGCACCCATCGAGGTTCCGCCGATATTGTCGAACGGCACGCCGGCCTCGGCGAGCGCTTTGACCACACCGATATGGGCGAAGCCGCGTGCGCCGCCGCCGGCGAGCACGATGCCCACGGCGCGGCCGGAGATGAAGCGCGCCAGGCGCTTGATGTCGTCGGGCCGTCCGGCGCGCACATGGTGATGGGATTCGAACAGCCCGGCACGCACCGCGAAGTGCTCCGGCAGGTTCTCGTTCTTCCCTGTCGGATGCAGCAGCAGAAGTTGCGGCAGCCCGCTGGCGCGCTCCTTGAACGCAGGCATCTCCATCGCATGATCGGGCAGCGGCTGGTCGACGCGCGCCAGCAGGAAGATGCGGTCGGCCTGGCGCAGGCATTGATGCGTCCAGGCGCTGTCCGGCGCATCGCCGCGATAAAATACAATGTCGTGGGCGGCCTCGAAATTGTTGAACCATTCGCCGGTCTGGTCGGCGCAGGACGAGTCCAGCACCGCAGCCTTTGATCCCATGTTGACCAGCGCGCCGGCGAGGCGGTGGGCAATCGGCATCTGCTCGAGCCCGGCCTGCAGTGGCACGATGGCGAAGGTCTTGGGCCGGGCGGTGTCGGCCGAGCTCTTGGTCGTTTGCTGCAGGCGCTTCACCAGGACGCGCATCATGTTGAGCATCACACGCGGATGTCGTCCGATCAGCGCGTCGAATGCGGCGGCCGGAACGCGCAGAAGCTCGCTGTCGCGCATCGCGACGAGCTGGGCGGTGTGCTCGCTTGAGCCCGAGATCAGCGACATTTCGCCGACCGTCTCGCCGGCCGGGACATGCGCCACGAAGCGCCGCTTGCCGTGCTCGTCCTCCGCGAAGACGCCGAGGCTGCCGGTGATGACGAGGAACACGGCTTGGTCGTTCTCGCCGTCGCGCTTGAGCAGCATGCCGCCGGGCAGGCCAAACCAGTTGGCCTCCGACAGAAGCTTCTTCAGCGCTGCGTCGCTCACGTCTTCGAGTAGCAGAAAGCCGTGCAGTCTTTGGCGCAACGTCTCGGGATAGACGGTGTCCGTGCCGGTGGTGAAGGAGGAGAGGAACGCCATGCTCATTGGATACAGCCGCGCCGTCCTTTTATCACCAGGTTGTCCAACCGCCATCGACGCCGAGTGCCTGGCCGGTCATGAACGACGATGCCTTCGAGGCTAGGAACAGCAATGGGCCTTCCATCTCGCGCGCCTCGCCGAGGCGGCCCAGCATGGTTTTCGCCGCAGGGTGCTTGGCGAAATCGGGATTGGTGGCCTGCATTTCGGGCGTAGGACGGGCTCCGGACGCCAGCGCGTTCACGCGAATGTTTTTTTTGCCGAGTTTGGCAGCGTGTGAGCCGGATCGGCGCCGCCGAGACGAGCGCCACGCGCCCATCGAGCCGGAGCAGGGCCTGCGGAGCGAACACGGAAAGGGTGACGTCATGCTGACCCATTGAGGAATTCCCCTGATGAGCCGATGGTTGTCATACAGGAGTAAACGTGGCGTTAGCGTGAATAAGAGGTTAATCGCGTGTTCAGGCGTTGCCCAAGGCACGCGGCGCGCGACCCCGGAATCCTTACAAATCTGTTGGGTCTCCGGCACGGATCGATACATTGTTGATACAGTTCGACACGTCCCCTTTCCTATGGTCCCCCGTCGACAACAAAGAGCTGACAAGGGGCACCTTTGGAGCATTGGAATAACGCGGGTTCAACGGTCCGTTGGCTCGAGCGAATGCTATCGCGTGCCTCTGCGCGTGCGACCGTCACGACTCTCGCGGCCTGTCATGTAGTTGTGCTGGCGTGTTTGGAGCCGGCGGCTGCTTCGAGCATCGACGCAGGAGAGACGGTCAACGCATCCAGTCTCGGCAGCGCAGGCAGCGTCGACTTCAACGGCGGAACTCTCAAGGTCGACACATCGGCGACTTTCAGTCCCAATTTTGCCGTCGAAGCGGTCAACGGGAATACGATCGACGCCGACGGACACACCGGCACGTTCAGCGGCGTGTTCTCCGGTGCCGGGTCCTTGGCCATCAACGACAGTGTCGGTGGCGGCACCGTGATCTTTTCGAGCGATTTGAACACCTATACGGGCACCACCACCATCAACAGCGGCGCGACGTTTTCGCTTTCGGGTTCCGGAAGCATTTCCGATTCGACCGGCGTCATCGACAACGGCACCTTCAACATCGCATCGACGACGGCCGGGGCGTCCGTCATATCTCTATCCGGTGCGGGAAGCGTTGTGCTGAGCGCGGAGCCGCTGACCGTGACCAGCGGGTCCGGTACGTTTTCCGGGGGCATATCGGGAACCGGCGGGCTCGTGATAGCCGGCGCCACCGAGGTGCTGAGCGGCGCAAACACCTATACCGGCGGCACGACGATCAGCGCGGGAACGCTTCAGATCGGCGGCGGGGCTGCAAGCGGATCGATCATCGGCAACGTCGCGGACGCCGGGACACTCTCATTCGACCGTACGGATAGCACCACGTTCGACGGTACGATTTCGGGCACCGGCGGCGTTACCCTGGCCGACGGCGGTAGCGTCATGTTGACCGCGACCAACACGTATACCGGCGTGACCTTGATCAACTCCGGAACGCTGGCGCTGTCGAGCAGCGGCAGCGTCGCCGGGTCCAGCGTCACGGACGACGGAACCTTCGATATCTCGGCGACGGCGGGTGCCACGATCAAATCGCTGGCCGGCCCCGGCACGGTGCAGCTCGGAACAGCGACGCTGACGTTATCAACGGCGTCTGGCACGTTCACGGGCGTAATCGCAGGGGACGGCAATCTCGTCCTGAACGGCGGCACCGAAACGCTGACCGGCGCCAACACATACACTGGGACGACAACCGTCAACGGTGGGACGCTGCAGCTGGGCTCCGCGGTCGTGGTAAACAACATAACCGACAACGCCACGGTCGGCTTCGACGGCTCGGCGGGAGTCGCGATGAGCGGGGTGATGTCGGGATCTGGCAACGTGACCCAGCTCGCCGGTGTCACCACGATTTCCGTGGCACAGACCTACACCGGCACGACGACGATTTCGGGAGGGACCCTGGCACTTGCGGGCGCCGGTTCGATCGCAACCTCCAGTGGCGTGACCGACAACGGCGCCTTCTCGATCTCGGGGGCAGCGGCGGGCGTTTCTATCGCGTCTCTTTCAGGTTCGGGCTTGGTCGATCTGGGTCCGACAAACCTGACGCTCACCAATGCGTCGGGCAATTTCTCCGGCGTGATCTCGGGGCCGGGGGGTCTGACGCTTCTGAGTGGCAATGAAACGCTGTCCGGCGTGAACACGTTCACCGGCATCACGACGATCTCGGGCGGAACGCTCGTGGTGTCGAATATTGCCAGCCTCATGACCTCCAGCGTCGTGGACGACGCAACGCTCGACGTTTCCACTGTCACGAGCGACGGGAATGCAACGACGGTGCCCGTCGCCTCACTGACGGGAACGGGTGCGGTCGTGCTGGGCGCAACGACGATCACCGTCACGGGTGCCGTCGGTACCTTTTCCGGAACGATTTCCGGCACCGGCGGATTCACCCTGAGCGGCGGGACCCAGACGCTGAGCGGCGCCAATAGCTATACCGGCACGACGACGATCTCTGGCGGCTCACTGGTCCTGGCCGGAAATGGGAGCCTCGCATCGAGCGACATCGTCGCAGATTCGGGCGTGTTCGATATCTCGGGAGTCACGGCGGGGCCGACCGTGACGCTGGCATCTCTGTCCGGAACCGGAACGGTCGTGCTCGGCTCCGAGACCCTGAACCTGGCCAATGCGAGCACGACATTCACAGGGGCAATTTCGGGCGCGGGCGGGCTGCAGGTCAGCGGCGGCACGCAGGTTCTGGCGGGCGCGAATAGCTATACGGGCGGTACAACGATCACCGCCGGCACACTTCAAATCGGCAATGCGATATCGACCGGAACGATCGTCGGCAACGTCGCCGACGATGGCATCCTCGCATTCGGCAACGCTACAACAGCGACATTCTCCGGGGCGATATCGGGAACGGGCTCGGTGGCTCAGACCGGAAGCGGCACCACGATCCTGACCGCGAGCGAAACCTATACCGGCGGCACCGTCATCGCCGCCGGGACGCTGCAGATCGGCAATGGCACCGCCAGCGGCAGCATCGCCGGCGATGTCAGCGACAACGGCACGCTGGCATTCGGACGTTCCGACACCGCGACCTTCGCTGGCACGATCTCCGGAACCGGAGGCCTTACCCAAATCAGCGGCAGGACGATCCTCACTGCCATCGAGAGCTATACCGGCCCCACGACGATCGACAGTCTGGCGGGTCTGACGATTTCTGGCCCGGGCAGCATCGCAAGTTCGAGCCTCGTGGTCGACAACGGCACGCTCGACCTATCCGGAACGTCCGCGGCGCCGCAACTCATGGGTCTTGCCGGCACGGGTTCGGTGTTGATTGGGGGCCAGACGCTGGCGCTGACAGACGGCACCAGCGATTTTTCCGGCGGGATTTCCGGAACGGGCGGCCTCGCGATCGGCGGCGGCATACAGACGTTGTCGGGGACGAATTCCTATACCGGAAGCACGACGATCAACGGCGGCACGCTTGAGGTCAACGGATCGATCGCCAGTTCGAGCGGTGTTACGATCAACTCGGGCGGGACTCTGGCGGGTTCCGGCACTGTGCCGTCGGTTGTTCTCGCGAGCGGCGCTGCGATCGCTCCGGGCGCATCCGGCTCCGGCACATTGAACGTGAATGGCACCGTCACATTCGTGCCCGGCTCGAAGTTCGTAGTCGAACTCAATTCGGCCTCTGCTGGAAAGCTTTCGACGACCGGCGCCGAGGCGCTGGCTGGAACGCTGTCGATTGCGTCGACGGATGGGACCTATCTTCTCGGGCAGAAGCTCACAGTGTTGACGGCGGCGGGCGGTGTGAGCGGGACGTTCACACTCAGCCCGGTCGCCAGCTCGGGAGCGCAGTTCTCCTCCGCGCTCTCCTATGATGCCCACGACGTCTATCTTGAGATCGATCTCGCCAAGCTCTCCCCCTTGCTGCCGGTGGGCTCCACTGTCAACGAGAGCAACGCGGTCGGCGGCATAGATGCTGCGATTGCGGCCGCCAATACCCTGCCGACGGCGTTCGAGAATCTCGGGACCGTGTCGCCGGCAACTCTGCAGGCGGACGCGGCACAGTTTGCAGGGCAGGTCGGAAGCGATCTCTCCCAGGCCAGCCAGTCCATGTTCAACCCATTCATAGATACGATCTTCAATCATATCGCCGACGAACAACCCAACGGCACGTTGCACAGCCGCTTGCCGCAGCGCGACGAAGTATGGGCCGGCGGGCTCGTGGGAACCACCATCGTCAACGGCGAGCCCGCTACGGTGGGATCGCAAAGGCTGCAATCGAGCATGACCGGCATGATGATCGGAGGGGATTGGAGTCTCACGCCGGCCATGCTGCTGGGCGTTGCCGTTTCCGCGGGATCCTCGAACTTCCGTCTGGCCAACGATTTCGGCCAGGGAAAGGTGTCGGCCCTCCAGTTCAGTGTCTATGGACTGGTTCAATATAGCCGCCATTTCTATGGCTCCTTTGCCGGCGCGCTATCGCTGGACAACGCGACCACCACGCGAGTCCTGACCGTCTCGGGGACCGACACGCTCGTGGGAAAGTCCTCGCCGCGCGTTCTTGGCGGGCGATATGAAACGGGTATCGAATTGGGATGGATCACACCCTATGTCGCGCTGCAGGACGCGCTGTTCGACGCGCCAAGCTACAGGGAAGTCGCATCGGGTGGGTCTAGCACCTATGCGCTGAGCTATGCTGGACACACCACCAATTCGGCGGATTTCGAAATGGGCTTCCGCCAGCGCATCGACGTCGACCTGGACGACTGGACCCTCAAACTCTCCGACCGGTTCGGCTGGCAGCATGACATGTCCGCCACCGCGTCCGCAGATCCGAATTTCACGGCGCTGCCCAACTCGACCTTCACCGCCTATGGCGTGCGACCAGGAAAGGACGGCCTGCTCTTTTCGCTGGGGGCTGGTCTGGATAGCAAAGAAGGATTTGGCGTAAACGTGCATTTCGACAGCACGACCACGGCCAAGTCGCAGACCTACAACGAATTCGCCGGTCTGAGCTACGCGTGGTAGGCCGATTTTGAAATTCGCACGGAAGAGGGAACGCCGCGTGCGGGGCGCTCAATCCGCGCCCAAGATCTTCCAGACGCTCGAAACCGAATAGACCGCCTGGCCGTCGACCGTGAAATCGCCACGGAAGAACAGCAGCGAGCGGGTGCGCCGGGTGAGCACCGGGGCGACTTCGATCCAGTCGCCGTCTTTCGCGGGCGCCAGGAACTGGCTCTGCATGTTGAGCGTCACGACATTGCCGTGATCGGTTGCGTCCCACGCCGCCTGGCCGAGCGCCGCATCGGCGAAGGTCATCAGCATGCCGCCATGGATGATGCCGCGCATGTTCACATGCCGCTTGTCGACCCGGAAGCCGAAGTGCTTGGCACCCTTTTCGCCCAGTTCGTAGATTGGGCCGACATGCAGCTCGAACGGATCGATGAGCCGTGTCTCGCGGAATCCCGGCGGCGCCGTGCTCACGCGATCTTCCACAATCCGGTGGCCACAGCGACTGGACGGTCGCCTGTGACGATATCGGCAGAGAGAAACACCATGGTGCGCGTCTGGCGCGTCACCCGCACCCGCGCTTCCAGGATCTCGCCCAGCTTGGCAGGCCCGACGAAGTCGCAGGTCATCGACACCGTCGAGCAGGTCTCTGCGCCCGACACGGCGCGGGAGGTCTGGCTCATCGCCACGTCCGCAAAGGTCATGAGCAAGCCGCCGTGGACGGCGCCGGAGCCATTCATGTGCTTGTCTGCGATGACGAGCGCGAAACGCCGCAACTCGCCGTCTGCCGCCAGGCGCCAGACCGGGCCAGCGTGCAGGTTGAATCCGCCGCGCGATACATTCTCGGCGTCCCGCGGCAATCCGTCCGGAACTTCGTCCATGGCGTCACCGGATAGGCGGTTTTTCGCTGCACCGCAATATTAACCGCGCTGCCACATTGGATTCAGACGGCGGCCACACTAAAGTTGCAATGCCAACCAAGATGCGCGATGCGAGGGGTCGCTCAGCGCACATTGCTCCAGCCAAGTGAGGACTTTCATGAATATGCGTATTTTGCGCGCCGCTCTTGTCGCCTGCCTGATGGGAACAGCGTCCGTCATCGCGTTGACCGCCGTCTCGACCGCGCCCGCGATCGCCAAATCGAGTGGTCCGTCGAACAGTGCGCCCGTAGCCAAAGCGCTGCAGCCGGCGCAGAAGCTGCTTGAGGCCAAGGACTACAAGGGTGCGATGGATCAGATCAAGCTGGCCCAAGCGTTGCCGGATCAGACGCCGTTCGACACCTATACGATCAACAATTTCCTTGGTAGTGCCGCGATCGGACTGGGTGACTATGCGACGGCCGACACAGCTTATGAGGCCATGGCGGATTCGCCAGCCATGCCCGATGCCGACAAGCCCACGACCTTGCGCAACGCCGCGCTGCTCGCCAATCAGGCCAAGCATTTCGACAAGGCGATCAAATACGGCACCGCACTCCTCGCGCTCGGCGGTCCGCCCGATCCGACCATCATCGGCATGCTGTCGCAGGCCTATTACTTCAGCAACGACTTCGCCAATGCCGAATCGTTTGCGCAGAAGGCGATTGATGCAACTCCGGCCGGGCAGGCGCCCCCGCGCAGCGCGCTAGAAATCAAACTGTCGAGCCAGAACAAGGCCAAGCAGATCGATTCCGCATTCCAGACGATGGAGATCTACCTCACCTATTACAACGACGCCGACTATTGGGGTGAGATCATCGATTTCGGATTGGGGGTGAAGGGTTTAAAAGACATGGAGGCTCTGCACATCTACCGCCTGCGGCTCGCGTCGCATGCACATGGCGATCCATCCTCCTACACGTTGCCGGCCAATCTCTGCCTGCAGCAGAACATGAGCTGCCCGGCGGAATCGGTCATGTTCCTCGAAGCCGGCTCTGTTGGCGGCGGCGATCTCGCCAAGGCCAGGGCGGCCGAAGCGCGCGATCGCGCCGTGTTCCCCCAGTATGAAAACGTTGCCAAGAAGGGCGGCGGCGATCTCATGCTGAAGCTGGCGGAAAGCTATTACGGCTATGGCCGCTATGCCGATGCGGAGGCCACGGCTCGC
>DATEZM010000140.1:0-4603 GCA_035255625.1 Rhizomicrobium sp.
CGCGTCACCGACCACCGCATCAACCTGACGCTCTACAAGCTCGACCGAATTGTCTCCGGCGACGACCTCGGCGACATCATCGACGCGCTGGTGGCGCAGGACCAGGCCGACCGTCTCGCAGCGATGGAAGACGAGGGGTGACGCTCGAAGAAGGCGTGTCCCGGCTGCGCGCCGCCGGCGTCGACAATCCGCGGCTCAATGCGCGGCTGTTGTTGTAGTTCTGGCAAGGGGATTTCGACTCCTTGATCGCCCGCCGCGCCGCGCGCGAGCCGCTCGCCTATATCACCGGTCACAAGGAATTCTGGAGCCTCGACTTCGCCGTCGGTCCCGGCGTGCTCATCCCGCGTCCCGACACCGAGACCCTGATCGAGCAGCTGATCCACGAATGCCCGGACCGCTCGGCGCCGCTGTCGATCCTCGACCTGGGCACCGGCTCCGGCTGCCTGTTGATCGCAGCACTCATGGAATACCCGACCGCCCATGGCGTCGGCGTCGACTCCTCGCCGGACGCACTGCGCTGGGCGAGGACAAACCTCGCCGCCCACGCCCTCGAATCCCGCGCCACGCTGATCGAGACCGATTGGCCCGAAGAGGCGAGTCCTGGTTTCGACATCGTCCTGGCCAATCCGCCCTACATCCCGTCAACCGAGATCGAGGGCCTGGAACCAGAAGTCTCCCGGTATGAGCCCCGGGCGGCTTTGGACGGCGGCCCGGACGGACTTAGTGCTTATCGAGTGCTGGCACCCCGAATCACGCGCCTGTTAAAGCCGGGCGGACACGGGTTCCTGGAGTTCGGTGCGGGCCAGCACGAGGCAGTTTCAGCCATCTTCGCTGGAACCGGCTTGGGGAACCCGAAAATCGTACCGGATTTGGCCGGAATCCGACGATGTGCCATCGTAAAATCCCCAATCCATCCTACATAAAAACAGTTGGAAATCGGCCCCCGAGCGGCTAGTTTCCCGGCTTGTGGGGATAGGGACCCCGCCGGCAGTCGATCCATTCGATCGGGGGGGCCGGAAGGCGGCACAGCCGCGGTTCTTGTGCAAGGCGAAAGACGAGCCACTGCATTTGCAGTGGCGTCCGGATTTGCGCGGGACCCGGGCCGCATGCGCATCCATCGCGCGCAACAAAGCGATGCTTGTCCTCGGAGGTTAGGGGCAGAAGTGAAACGTTCACGCAGAGGCGGCCGCAGGCCGCAACACGCAGGCGGCGGCCATAGCAATGGCGGTGGCGGCGGCGGCGGCGGCGGCGGCGGAAACAATTTCAATCCGAACCGCAGCTTCGACTCGTCCGGGCCGGAAGTGAAAATTCGGGGCTCCGCCTCGAATGTTTACGAGAAGTACTTGCAGCTGGCGCGCGACGCTAATGCCAATGGCGACCGCGTCATGGCGGAAAGCTATCTCCAGCACGCCGAGCACTATTACCGCATCATGGCGGCGCAGCAGGCTCAGATGCAGCAATACCAGCAGCAGCAGGCCCTGCAGCAGCAGCGCCCCGGCAACGGCGCCGACCAGCCCTTCGTTGCGGGGCAGCCGAGCCAGAGCGCGCCGTCGTTCTCCCTCGCCGAAGGCGAAGAAGAGGGCGAAGAGGAAACGGCCGAGTAGCGGTCACGCGCGGCGGGCGGCGTACCAGACCAGCAACGCCGCCGCGATGCCGAGGCCGAGCCCGTACCAGATGAATGCCCGGTTGTAGTCCATGACCGTATTGGCCGGCCATGGCAGCCAGCCCGTGCCTTGGCCGATCCAGTGCAGGCCGTAGACGAACAGAAGCACGCCCAGAATCAGCAACGCGATTTTCATCGGATTTCCCCTCGACGTGAAGTCTCCGATGCCAGTTCGCGCAAGCCTGGCATTGCGTTACAGGCGCCTTTGCGCGGCAGCTCATCTTGCCGTAGCTTCGATGTCCCATCCCTCGAAGCTGGCGCAGCCGGCAGAACAGGCAGCGCCATGAAGGTTCTCGCTACCGCCTAAGCCCTCCCGTCCATCCGGACGGTCGAGGACTTACGACCCGTGCTCCCGCTCGGGCGCGTCCGTTCATTTTGCATTTTTCGTGATGGGGATTTTCTTGCGGATATCGCTTCCTGCCGGCGCGCTGTGGCGCCATGCCGGCTTCATGCGGCTTTGGGCCGCTCAGACTGTTTCGTCCTTCGGTGCGCGCATCGCGCGCGAAGGCTTCGCCATGACGGCGATCCTGTCGATTCACGCCACGCCCTGGCAGATCGGCGTGCTGGCCGCGCTCGCCCGCGGACCTGGAGTCATTGTCGGTTTTTTCGCCGGCGGCATCGTCGACCGCACCGAGCGGCGCCGCGTGATGATCGGGTCTGACATCGCGCGCGTGCTGCTCATCCTCAGCATCCCGGCGGCCGCGTGGCTTGGCGCGATAACGATGGTTCAGCTTTACGCGGTGGCCATGCTGGTCGGCGCGGCGAGTGTGTTGTTCGACATCGCGGACCACGCTTTCCTGCCGTCGCTGATCGAGCGCGAGCACCTGCTGGACGGCAATGCCAAGCTCGGTGTTACCGATTCCATCGCTGAAATCGGCGGCCCTGCACTCGCGGGCACGCTGTTTCAGCTGTTCACAGCGCCACTAGCCATGTTGGGGACTTCGCTGACTTACTTGGTGTCGGCGCTGTTCCTGCTCTCCGTTCCCGCTCGCGAGATGCCGCTGGAACGGCCAGGCGGCCAATCGCGATGGTACGAGGACATCGGGATCGGCCTTCGCGCCGTGCTGGCAGAGCCATTGGTGCGCCCGTCGCTCTGGATGACGATTGTCTTCACGATGTTCGGCGCGTTCTTCGCACCCCTCTATCTCATCTACGGCATCAAGGAGCTCGGCATGTCGCCGGCGCTCATGGGAGTCAACATCGCGATGGGTGGCGTGGGCGCTTTGTTCGGCGCGCTGCTGTCGAACATGCTCACGCGGTGGCTGGGTGTCGGCCACACCGTGCTGGTGGGCGGCTTCCTCTATGCGGCGTTCCTGGTGCTAGTACCACTGGCGGCCGGACCGCTCTGGCTGCGCACCGGCATGATGATGGTGGCACAGTTCGGCGGAGATGCCTTCGCGCTGGCTTTCATCATCCCGCTGACAAGTCTGCAGCAAGCGATCCTGCCGCGGCACCTGCTCGGACGTACTCGGGGAATGTTCAGCGTCGCGGCCGGCGGCGCCACCGTCATCGGTGCTTTGATCGGGGGCTTGCTGGGCAACTCGCTGGGGGTCCGGGAGACGCTGGCCATTGCCGTCGTAGGGATCGGCGCCGCGCCCTTGTTTGTCGCGTTCAGCCCACTGCGGCGGCTCAAGGAAATTCCAGCCGCAGAGCCAAAAAACCCCTCCGGATCCCCTTGAATAGATCAAACCGCGAACCCACATGACCCTCTGGAACAAGGTGCCCGTGAGGGGCCTTATTCTAGATCAATGAGACTCGCCTGGGCGGCCGTTAAGGCGTCGAAGGGCGCTGGGCTTGAGAGGACGAAATGGACGCCGAGAAATTCACCGAGCGGGCGCGGGGCTTTATGCAATCCGCGCAAGGGCTGGCCCTCCGCTCCAGCCACCAGTATTTCACGCCCGAGCATCTGCTTAAGGTCCTGATCGACGACGAGGAAGGCCTCGCCGCGCGTCTTATTACGGCCGCCGGCGGCAAGCCGGAGCAGGTGCGTGATGGCGTCGAGCGTGCGCTGGCCAAGCTCCCGCAGGTCCAGGGCCAGTCGGGCCAAGTTTATCTGTCGTCCGACGCCGCCAAGTTGTTCGACAATGCCGAGCAGGTGGCCAAGAAGGCCGGCGACAGCTACGTCACGGCCGAATACCTCCTGCTCGCGCTGACGCTGGCAACCGGCACCGAAGCCGGCAAGATTCTGAAATCTGCCGGCGTGACCGCGCTCAATCTCAACAAGGCGATCGCGGACCTGCGCCAGGGCCGGCACGCCGACAGCGCCACCGCCGAGAACCAGTACGATGCGCTCAAGAAATACGCCCGCGACCTCACGGAGGCCGCGCGCACCGGCAAGCTCGACCCGGTCATTGGGCGGGACGAAGAAATTCGCCGTACCATTCAGGTGCTGGCGCGCCGCACCAAGAATAATCCGATCCTGATTGGCGAGCCCGGCGTCGGCAAGACTGCCATCGCCGAAGGCCTCGCCCTGCGTATCGTCAACGGCGACGTTCCGGAGAGCCTGCGCAACAAGAAGCTCATGGCGCTCGACATGGGCTCGCTGATCGCCGGCGCGAAGTTCCGCGGCGAGTTCGAGGAGCGTCTGAAGGCCGTGCTCAACGAGGTCACATCCGCCGAGGGCAACATCATTCTCTTCATCGACGAGCTGCACACGCTGGTGGGTGCCGGCGCGTCCGAGGGCTCGATGGATGCTTCCAATTTGCTCAAGCCTGCGCTGGCGCGCGGCGAGCTTCATTGCGTCGGTGCCACGACGCTTAACGAATATCGCAAATATGTCGAGAAGGATGCCGCGCTGGCGCGGCGCTTCCAGCCCGTCTTCGTCAATGAGCCGACGGTCGAGGACACCATCTCCATCCTGCGCGGCCTCAAGGAGAAGTACGAGGTGCACCACGGCGTGCGCATCACCGACTCCGCGATCGTCGCCGCGGCGCAGCTCTC
>DATEZM010000141.1:0-8689 GCA_035255625.1 Rhizomicrobium sp.
CTTTGCGCGCCTGCCAAAAAAGTGGTGACCCCGGCAGGAATCGAACCTGCAACCGCCAGATTAGAAATCTGATGCTCTATCCGGTTGAGCTACGGGGCCGTGCGCGCGTTCTACACGCTGACCCGTTTACAGGATAGGCACTCGGCCCGCTATTCCGCCGCGACTCGCGATTGCGCCGGCGCCTCTTGCGGCCCGCGGATCAGCTTGCCGGGAAGCTCGCCGGTCGGTTCGCCGTTCTCGAACGTCACCTGGCCGCTCACAATCGTGGCGCGATAGCCGCGCGCCTTCTGGATCATGCGCCGCCCGCTGGCCGGAAGGTCGAACACCATCTCCGGCGCCTCGATGGTGAGCGCGTAGAGATCGATCACATTGACATCGGCCTTCATGCCCGGCGCCAGCACGCCACGATCGTGTAGTCCGTAGAGCTTCGCCGTATCGCGCGTCTGCATCGCCACCGCCTTCTCCAGCGGTAGGCGCGGGCCGCGGCTGCGGTCGCGCACCCAATGCGTCAGCATGTAGGTCGGGAAACTCGCGTCGCAGATCACGCCGCAATGCGCGCCGCCATCCGAGAGGCTCAAGACTGTCGCGGGATGGTTGAGCATTTCGTGGATGTGGTCGAAGTCGAACTTCGCGTAGTTGAGCAGCGGCAGGTAGATGTAGCCGCGCCCATCGTTCTCCATCAGCATATCGTACAGCACCGCGTCCGGCGCTGCGCCGCAACGCTGCGCGGTCGCCGCCACGCTGTCTTCGGCGCGCGGCTCGTAGTCGAGGCCGCGGTCGGTCTCCAGCCGGAACATGCGGTCGTAACCCTGCATCAGGATCGCGCCGAGCGGTGTGGTCGGCGGCGGCCGGTCGGCTAGGATGTGCGCGCGGACCGCGGGGTCCTTCAGCTTTGCGAGCCGCTCGGCGAAGGGCAGGGCGGCGATCTCCTGATAGGCCTTGCGCATCACGAAGGGATGGAAGCTCGACTGCCAACCGAGAATGAGCCCGGTCGGACGGCATGCCATCTGCGCGGTGATCTGCGCGCCCTGCGCGCGGGCGTCCATCGTCATCTGCAGGATGTCGCGCCAGCGCTCGGGTTGCATCGGGGATTGGAGAAGGTTGAAGGTGACATGCACGCCCGCCTGCCGGCCGAGCTCGCTCATCCAGCGGAATTCATGATCGGCGGGTGTCAGGTCGGAAGCAAGCTCGAATACGCCGCGTCCCGCTTCCCCCATCGCCTTGCCGATTCCGATCAGTTCGTCGGCGCTCGCGAAGGTGCCTGGCATCGGTTCGCCGTCCTTGGCGCGGTGAAGCATGGTACGCGAGGTCGAGAAGCCGAGCGCGCCGGCCTGGATGCCTTCCTTCACGATCGCCGCCATCTTTGCGATGTCGTCCGGTGTCGCCGCCTCGTTCTTCGCGCCGCGCTCACCCATCACATAGGCGCGCACCGAGCCATGCGGCACCTGCGCCGCGACGTCGAGCACGCGCGGGCTGGCGTCGACCGCATCGAGATATTCGGGGAAGCTTTCCCAGTTCCACTTGATGCCTTCGGCCAGCGCCGAGCCCGGAATATCCTCGACACTCTCCATCAGTGAAATCAGCCAGTCATGGCGCTCGGGCCGGGCGGGTGCGAAGCCGACGCCGCAATTGCCCATCACCAGAGTGGTGACGCCATGCCAGCATGAGGGCGTCAGGTATTTGTCCCACGTCACCTGGCCGTCGTAGTGCGTGTGAATGTCGACCCAACCGGGCGTCACCAGCAGACCCTTGGCGTCGATCTCACGACGACCCTTGGCGGTGACAGTGCCCACCGCCGCGATGCGGCCGCCATCGATGGCGACATCGGCGATCCGTGCCGGCTCGCCCGTTCCGTCCACCACCGTTCCGCCGCGAATGACGAGATCGTGCATCGGATGCCCCGCAATGACTCGACAAGATCATAAGCGACTTTTGTGCCGGTACCAGACTGACGCTAGGGTAGATTCAGGCAGGGTGGACGGTGCGCTTTTTTTTCGTATTGGCATTGGTGACAGGGCTGGCGGCGCCGGCCGTGGCGGGCGACCGTTCCAGTGAGCCGCGCAGCTGCGAAGTTCCGACGCTGACATCTCCGGTCTGCTTCGCGCAGCGCAACTGGAGCGAGGCCGAAGCGTCCGCAGCGCTCGGGCCACGCAGCGTCATGGGCGTCGCCGAGAGCGATGTGCTCAACATCATCGCCCGGCGAAATATCGGGCCGGTGACGCTCTGCTGTACCATCGACGCGCCGCTGGCGCGCATCGGCGACAGCGATTTATGGGTGTTGTCGGTCAAAGTGCTGAAGCTCGACCGCGCCATCATCGATCTCCAGTTTTCCTCGACAGACGACACGCTGAGCGCCTTCTACGCCTCGCCGAGACTTCGCCCGGCCAGGGTCAACCGTCTGCTCGGCAACGTGGTCGCCGAGACGATCCGCAGCTCGCCGCTGGGCGAGGATCGGCACCTGTCGATCTATCTGCCGCCATCGCACGATCCGTCAGCCCGTGAGCCGGTGGTCTATCTGGCGGACGGCTTTCTCGTGGAACTCTATGCGCCAGCGATCGAGGCGGCGATCATCTCAGGCCGGATCCGCCCCGTCATTGTGGTCGGCATCTGGCCCGGAAGCCGCGATCCCGGCATGCGGGCGCGGGAGTATCTGATCGGCCGTTCCGATCCGCGCTTTCGCGAGCACAGGAATTTCGTGCTGAGCGAAGTCATGCCGCTGGTCGAAAGCAAGTATGGTGCGTCCACACAGCGCGACGACCGCATGATCGCAGGCATTTCCGACAGTGCCGCCTGGGCGCTCGCAACAGGGCTGCACGAGCCCGACAGGTTCGGCACCATCGCGTCCATTTCGCTGGGCTGGCCCCCGGCCGCCGACGGCGTCGGGTCCGATGGTCGGCCGCGGCTCTATCTCGGGGCCGGCGTGCTAGAGCCGGACTTCTATCGCGTCACGGCCCAGACGGCGCGGCGCGCACAAGGTTCCGATTCGCCGGTCATGTTCGAAGAGTTCGCCTCCGGCCATGTCGCGGCCGCTTGGCAGACTATGCTGATCGACGCCCTCGCTTGGACCTTCCCACGTCGCCCCTGATTCCCATTCGGCGCCACAAATTATTCGACGCGCGGTGGAAACAGGAGGCGCCCGTCACCGTTTCCAGAGACAATGGCGCTTTGGAGTTCGGGATGTCTGGTCGGAAGTTGCGCAACGGGCTGATCGTTTCAGGCCTTGCCGCGGTGCTGACGCCGGCCGCATTTGCCGGCATTCTGATCGGTGCCAGCGTTATCGCCGGCGGTCCCGATGTCGCAGCGTTCGCCGCACAGGGTCCCAAGCCGCCGCCTCCGCCGCATCGCACGACCCTGAGTTCGCTGGGTCGCGCCAGCGCGGTGGCCTGGATCAGCGGCGGCCACGCCGGTCACTGATCAGCGCCCCTCGAATTTCGGCTCACGCTTGGCGAAGAAGGCAGCAACCCCTTCACGCACGTCCTGGCTGGGATTGGCGATCATCACCGAGAGCGCTGCATCGTCGAGCGAGTTCTCGAGCGAGGAGTCCAGCCCCTTGCGCATCATGTTCTTGGCAAGGCGCACGGCCAGCGGCGCGCGCGCCGCGATCGCGCGGGCGAACGCGAGGCTTCGGTCCGCCAACTGCGCCGCTGGCACCACTTCGGTGACGAGCCCGAGCTTCAATGCTTCCGCTGCCGGATAAACCTCTGCCAGCAGCGACATCTTCAGCGCACGATCGAGTCCCATCATGCGCGGAAAAAACCACGCGCCGCCCTCGTCGGGTAGAAGGCCGAACTTGCCTGATGTGTCGCCGAGTTTGGCGGTGTCGGCAGCGATCCGGAAATCGCAGGCCAGCGCAAGCGTCAGGCCGCCGGCCACTGCCGCGCCGTTGATCGCCGCGATCACGGGCTTGTCCATGCGATGCAGCGCGGCGACCACGCGGTGCATGCCGGCGCGCATCTCCTGTGCCTGTCCCATCTGCTTGTTGCGGTAGGAGGTGCCCTTCTTCTCGCCCTCGACTGGCGCGCCGGCCACATCACCGCCCGAACAGAAGCCGCGCCCGGCGCCCGTCAGGATCAGGCAACGTGCTGCGTCGTCCTCCATGTATTCATGCAGCGCCGCGACGATCTCCTCGCACATCTGATGGGTGTAGGCGTTGAGCCGGTCCGGCCGGTTCAACGTGATCCGGGCAATCGCGGGTTCCGGCGTGTCGTACAGGATGGTGGTCATGGCGGTCTCCCGGTTCATCCGGCCCGCATCGGACCACGGGGATTGTGCGGGCTCAAGGGACGGGCGAGAGTCGGACAAAATCGACGGAGGACAGCCATGCCCGACTATTCCGACATCCTCTACGCCGTGAAGGACCGCATCGCGACCATCACGCTGAACCGGCCGGACCGGCTCAACGCCTATACCGACCGCATGGCGTCAAACATCCGGCTCGCCATGGCGGACGCCGCGAAGGATTCTGGCGTGCGTGTGATCGTGCTGACAGGCGCGGGGCGCGGCTTCTGTGCCGGCGCCGACATGGAGGTTCTGCAGGCCGTTCCCACAGATGGCACCACCCGCGCCGCTTCGCGCGGCAGGGGAGACGTCGGCGACGCGTTCGACGCCAGGCTCGGTCCATCGCTCGATGACGAGTTCGCCGACATGCAGCGCTTCGCCTATTTCATGCGAACCAAGAAGCCGATTGTTGCGGCGATCAATGGACCTTGCGCCGGCATCGGCCTGATCATGACGCTCTACGCCGACATGCGCTTTGTCAGCGACAAAGCGGTGTTGACGACATCCTTCGCGCAGCGCGGACTGATCGCGGAGCACGGTATCTCCTGGCTGCTGCCCCGGCTGATCGGACCGGCTCATGCGCTCGACGTTCTGCTCTCTGCCCGCAAATTCTCGCCGCAGGAAGCGCTTCAGATGGGCCTCGTCAACAAGGTATTCACCGCCGATACGTTCATGGACAACGTGATGGCCTATGCCCGGCTCCTCGCCGACACGGTCAGCCCGCGTTCCATGGCAGTGATGAAGGCGCAGGTGTGGAAGTCCTACTTCCAGGACTTCGGCGAGGCCCTCGCCACCGCCGATGCCGAAATGACCCCCAGCTTCGCCTGGCCGGACTTCAAGGAAGGGGTGGCGCATTTCCTGGAGAAGCGCGCGCCCAAGTTCGCGGACATCTAAGTGTTGTCAATATTGACGTCGTGAGGCCGAGGTCTAAAACCGCCGCCGGTCACGGGTGAATGCTCCATGAAAATCGTCGGCGGGAAGTGGTCCAACTGGTCGGGCGGCGTCGTCTGCAAGCCGAAGGCGATCGTGGCGCCCAAGGACGAGGTCGAACTTGCGGCCGCAGTGCGGACCGGTGCGGCGCCCGTGCGTGTGCCGGGCACCGGCCATTCCTTCACGCCGCTAAACGCCACCGACGGCACGATCATCGACCTGTCGGCACCGGTCTTCAGCGGGCTCAAGGGTTTCGATCCTGACACGAAGGTCGCGACCTTCGGCGCGGCGACGCCTCTGTGGGAGATCGGCTCGCTGATCCATCCCTTCGGCTGCGCGCTGAAGAATATGGGCGACATCGATCGCCAGACGCTGGGCGGCGTGGTCGGCACCGGCACGCATGGCACGGGGCCCATGCTCGGCAGCTTCTCGGCCGAAGTCGCGAGCTTCCGACTCCTGCTTGCGAGCGGCGAGATCATCGACTGCGCGCCAGACGAGAATGCCGAGATCTTCGCCGCCGGCCGCACGTCTATGGGCACGCTCGGCGTGATGGTCGAGATCGCGATGAAGTTGCGCGATGCCTTCAAGCTTTCGGAGAAAAACTTTCTCCTGCCTATCAATGCGTTGTGGGAGAAGCTCGATGAGCTCGTCGCGACCAATCGCCATTTCGAGTTCTTCTGGTTTCCTTACGCCGACGTCGCGGTGTGTAAAACGCTTAACGAGAGCGACGCGGCAGCGCCCGAGCCGCGTCCGGCGGACTACATGAAGGCTCGCGGCGAGAAACGCGCCGCCGACGCCACGACGTTCGAGATGATCAACGAGGTGTTACCCTACACGCCCTTCATGCTGCGCGCCGCGCATCGGCTGTTCTCCAGCGGCATGGCGGCGTCGGACCGCGTGCGCTGGAGCCACGAGATTCTGCCCAGCCCGCGCACCACGCGATTCAACGAGATGGAATACGCCGTGCCTTATGAAAAGGGGCCAGAGACGATTCGCCGAATCGTGTCGGAAATCCGCAAGCGCAGAATCAACACCGGCTTTCCCATCGAATTCCGCAGCGTCGCCGCCGACGATGTCTGGCTCAGCCCGTTCTACCAGCGCAAAAGCGCCACAATCGCCGTCCACCAGTATCACCGGGTCAACACGGCCCGGCTGTTCGACATGTGCGAAAGCATCTTCCGCAGCGTTGAAGGCCGGCCGCATTGGGGGAAGCGGCACACGCGCAGCGGCGACGAATTCGCCGAACTCTATCCGAAATTCGAGGACTTCCGCCGGCTACGCCAAAAACTCGACCCTGCCATGACGTTCTTGAATGCGCATCTGCGCACCATATTTGAGGGTTGAAGGCTTCGAGGGAGCCGAACATGCGCAAACGGACGCTCTACGGCATCGCCGCGATCATCGGTGCCCTGGTTGTCTACGTCTTTGCCTACACGAATTGGCTGCTGGCACTGATCGTTGGCGCCGGCGTGGGCGTGACGATCCTGCTCGTGATCCACAGCTATCCGAACGACATCGCCCCGCCGGCCGATCGCCGCCACGAGAACACCCAGCGCCGCAAGGGCGTCAAGGTCTGAAGCGGGCCTGGCGGTAGAAGCAGCTCGGTGCGCCGGTGTGACAGGCCGCCCCGATCTGGTCGACCTTCATCAGCAGCACGTCGCCGTCGCAGTCGATCCATGCTTCGACGAGCCGCTGGCTGTGGCCGGATTCCTCGCCCTTGATCCAGACCTTCTGGCGCGAGCGCGACCAGTAGGTGACCTCGCCGGTATCGAGCGTGCGCGCCAGCGTCTCTTTGGTCATCCAGGCGAACATCAGGACCTCGCCGGTCGCGGCGCGCTGGGCGATGACGGGAACAAGACCGTCGGCGTTGAACGCGACCTGGGCGACGAAATCGGCGCGGCTCAGCATGTCTGTCATGCGGCGCTTCTTAGCCGATCGAGGCCTTTTCCCAAATCGGCGATCAGGTCTGCCGGATCCTCCAATCCCGCATGGATGCGGATGATCGGCCCTTCCGCCGCGAACGGCCTGGCGGTGCGATGGATGTTCGCCGGCACCAGCAGGCTTTCGAAGCCGCCCCAGGAAAAGCCGATGCCGAACCGCTCCAACCCGTCGATCATGGCATCGACCGCCTTTTTCGATGCCGGCTTCAGCACGACGCCGAACAACCCGCAGGCGCCGGTGAAATCGCGCTTCCATAACGCATGGCCGGGATCGCTTTCCAGCGCCGGATAGAGCACGCGCGACACTTCGGGCCGCTTCTGCAGCCAGCGCGCCAGGATCAGCGCCGTTTCCTGATGCCGCTTCAGCCGCACGGCGAGCGTGCGCAGGCCGCGCAGCGCCAAGAAGCAATCGTCGCCGCTGACATAGAGACCGGTATTGTCGTGCAGATCGAGGAGGCGCACGGCGTAGCGTTCGTTCGCGGCGATTGAACCCATCATCACATCGGCATGGCCGCCGATGTATTTCGTCACAGCCTGGATCGAGAGATCGACCCCGTGCGCCAGCGCCGCAAAATGGAGCGGCGTCGCCCAGGTATTGTCGAGCAGAACCGCCGCGCCGTGGCGGTGCGCGGTGGTGGCGATCGCGGGAACGTCCTGCACGTCGAAGGTTAGCGATCCGGGGCTCTCGCAGAACACCGCGCGCGTATTGGGCCGGAACAACGCCTCGATGCCGGTGCCGATCAGCGGATCGTAATAGGTGGTTTCGACCCCGAAGCGCTTCAGCGTCTTGTCGCAGAAGGCGCGGCTCGGCGCGTAACAGCTGTCGGCCATGAGCAGATGATCGCCGGTGCTGCACACGGCAAGGATCGCGCTCGTCACTGCGTTCAGACCTGACGGCACTGAGAGCGATGTCCTGCGCTTGAGCTATGAAAACAACCTGCTGCAATCATGGCGCTATCGATTCAGCGTGCCGCTCATTCATGACAGCGGCGGCTTCCTCGACTCGATCATTGCCGACTGGCATCGTTGGTTCGGTTTCAATCCGGGAAACCGCCCGTTCTATCCGAAGAATGAAATCATCTATTCGTATTCAGGCAGGGGTAATGTCGAGCTGATGCAGCCGCAAACCAGCATTGGTGATATTTCCGCCGAGATCGGCTGGTACCCGATCGACGACGCGCATCGAACGGTGTCGCTATGGGGCGGCATGGAGGCACCCACCGGTTCGGTAACAAAGCTCACCGGCGACGGCGCCTGGGACGGCGCCCTGTGGGCGCATGGTGCCTGGCGCTGGCCGACGTGGCAGCTGGCCGCGGAGCTTGGCGTTGCGCAGCCCTTCGGCGATGAAATATTCGGCGGCGCCGCGCATCGCACCTCGATGTTTGCGCGCTTTGCCGCAACCCGTGCGTTGGGGCCGCTCTGGTCGCTGCGCGCGCAACTCGATGGCCAGAGCGGCAGGGTTGAGGACAGCGAGATCAGATTCTTAGGACCGAGCTTGCAGTTGAGCGTCGGTGCGGTGCGCCGCCTGGGCGCGCGCTGGC
>DATEZM010000142.1:0-9954 GCA_035255625.1 Rhizomicrobium sp.
TCAAGCGACGTCCCGCCCAGCCCAAACGCGAATGGCAGCCGGCCCGGCAATGGAAGCGCGGCGAGCGGCCGCGCCCCATGGCCGGCACTGGCGAATCGGTGTCCCAAGCGGTGAAAGCCAGCTCGCTCGCCCGTTCGGGCCGCACCGGCGCGCGCCAGACAAAAGAGACCGAATTGGCCGCCCTCCTGCTCGCGGAACCCGATCTGGGTATTCGCCATGCCGAACTGGTGGCGGAACTGCCGTTCTCCGACGCCTCGCTTGACAGGCTCCGCGCCGTACTCTTAAACCTCGCCGCCTCCGGCTCCAGCCTTGAAAAACAGGGGTTTCACAACCATTTGAGCCGTCTGGGAATGGACGCACTCGTCACCCGATTGCACGCGCGGACGACCGGCATGGCCGGCGATCCTGCCGAAATCGAGGATGCAGACGCCCGCTTTCTCAAGGCTGCCAGCGACCTTCGCGAAATGGCCGAGCGTGCTCCCGAACGGGCCCGCGCCATGGAGCGTTTCAAGGCCGAGGGCACGGAGGAAAGCTGGAACGAGGCGCAGCGCCTTCTGAACCAGCACGGCGATTGAGAGCCTCCAAGGCGCTCCCTCGCAAAAGCGGCCCCGAGGCCTTTAGGCCTCAAAATGTGGATTCACAGGCCTCTATATAGGGGCCAATTGCGGTGGACATGAGCGTGGCGACCAAGACGGCAACGAAGAAACAGGCGAAACCCGCCAAGAAACCCGCTCCGGCCCGGCCGGCCGCGGCAAAAAAGCCCGTCCTCAAGGCCAAACCCGCTGCCAAGTCGGCTGCCGCGGCCAAGCCTGCCGCCAAGGCCACCCCGGCGGCCAAGCCGGTCGCCAAGCTGGTGCCCGTCGCCAAGCTCAAGCTCGACCCCAAGGCCAAGGCCGGAGCCAAGCCGACCGGCAAGCTCGCCGTCGCGCCGCAGCCCACCGCCAAGGCCAATGCCAAGCTCCCGGTAAAAGCCGGCGCCAAGGCCGGCAAGCCGGGCGAGGAAACCCCCGGCGACGCCGATTCGCCGCTGCTGGACATGTCGGACGCCCAGGTCCGCAAGATGATCGCCAAGGCCAAGACCCGCGGCTATGTCACCTATGACGAGCTGAACAAGGTCCTGCCCTCCGACAAGGTCTCGTCCGAGCAGATCGAAGACACCATGTCCCTTCTCAACGAGATGGGCATCAACGTCATCGAGAGCGAGGAACAGGAAGAAGGCGCCGACGAGAACCTTCCCGCCGTCGTCGAAGGCGGCAAGGAAGTCGTCGCCACCACCGGCAAGGCCGCCGAGCAATATGACCGCACCGACGATCCGGTGCGCATGTATCTGCGCGAGATGGGCTCGGTCGAACTTCTTTCCCGCGAAGGCGAGATCGCCATCGCCAAGCGCATCGAGGCCGGCCGCGAGCTGATGATCGGCGCTCTGTGCGAATCCCCGCTGACCTTCGAGGCGCTCACGGTTTGGCGCGACGAGCTCAACGAGGGCAAGGTTCTCCTGCGCGACATCATCGATCTCGAAGCGATGTACGCGGTCGGCCCTGAAGGCCAGGCCGCCGCTGCCGCACAGGCCGCCGCCTCCGCCGCCCATGTCGCGGCGATCAACGGCCTGCCGCCGCCGCCCAGGCCGCCAGCGCCGCCCGCCCCGCCGCCGCCGCCCAAGCCGGCGCCCGCGCTCAATGCCGACGGCACCGAGCAGGATCCGGCCGAAGCCGCCGCCGCCGCGGATTCGCAGGACGATGACGGCTTCGACGACGAAGGCAATCTGCCGCTCTCGGCGATGGAAGCCTCGCTCAAGCCGCAAGTATTGGAAGCGCTGGACAATATCGCCGGCCTCTACAAGAAGCTCGGCCGCTTGCAGGACGCGAGCGTCGAAGCCGCGCTGGCGTCGGACGAACTCTCGACGGGCCAGGAACGCCGCTTCAAGAAGCTGCGCAACGAGACGATGGATCTCGTCAAGGGCCTCAAGCTCAACAACAACCGCATCGAAGCCCTCGTCGACCAGATGTACGGCATCAACAAGCGGCTGGTGTCGCTCGAAGGCCGTCTGCTGCGTCTCGCCGAGGCCCATGGCGTGGCGCGCGAGGATTTCCTCAAAGAGCATTTCGGCAACGAGCTCGACCCGCACTGGGCGCGCCGCGTCGGCCGTCTCAGCCGCATGGGCTGGAAGGACTTCGTCCAGGACGAGCGCGACAGGATCAACCAGCTGCGCGACGACATGCAGACGCTGGCGCAGGAAACGCGCCAGTCGGTCAGCGAATTCCGCCGCAACGTCCAGACGGTGCAGAAGGGCGAGCGCGAATCCGGCGTCGCCAAGAAGGAGATGATCGAGGCGAACCTGCGCCTGGTGATCTCCATCGCCAAGAAATACACCAATCGCGGCCTGCAATTCCTCGACCTGATCCAGGAAGGCAATATCGGCCTGATGAAGGCGGTCGACAAATTCGAATACCGCCGCGGCTACAAGTTCAGCACCTATGCGACGTGGTGGATTCGCCAGGCGATCACCCGCTCGATCGCCGACCAGGCGCGCACCATCCGCATCCCGGTCCACATGATCGAGACGATCAACAAGCTGGTGCGCACCAGCCGCCAGATGCTGCACGAGATCGGCCGCGAGCCGACGCCGGAGGAACTGGCCGAGCGTCTCGCCATGCCGCTGGAGAAAGTGCGCAAGGTTCTGAAGATCGCGAAAGAGCCGATCAGCCTCGAGACGCCGATCGGCGACGAGGAGGATTCGCATCTGGGCGACTTCATCCAGGACCCCAACGTGGTGCTGCCGATCGACGCCGCGATCCTGGCGAACCTGCGCGAGACCACGACGCGCGTGCTCGCCACGCTCACCCCGCGCGAGGAGCGCGTCCTGCGCATGCGCTTCGGCATCGGCATGAACACCGACCACACCCTCGAAGAAGTCGGCCAGCAGTTCAGCGTCACCCGCGAACGCATCCGGCAGATCGAGGCGAAGGCGCTGCGGAAACTGAAGCATCCGAGCCGGTCGCGGAAGCTGCGGAGCTTTTTGGATAACTAAGCATTGGCATGGGCGCAGATTGCTGGCGTATTTGAACTGCAATGGAAATCTGACGTCAGGGGACGTAGGTGGACCCTCGCGTAACTGAGCTTCACTGCATAATGCCGATCATCAATGTCCCTTCTGTTCTTCAGCAGGGCATACTGTCTCACGAGCGGGCTGCGCTCCTTCCACATCACTCAATTGCGCTGCAGCCGGTTCAAGACAGGAGAGATCAAACCACGATCCCGGGCGGTCTAAAGCTTCATCAATACGCCAATCTCTATTTTCATGCGCGCAACCCAATGATGTTCAAGCGCAGCGGAGAAGCAGCGAATATCTGCGTGCTGCGCATCTCGACCGGCGTTCTCCAAGTTCCGGGGACGGTAATCTCCGATATGAATGCGGCGAGCACGAAGTACGTTAGGTTCCTTCACCCCTCTCAGTGGCAATGGCTGGATTTTGACGCTATTTTTGCCTTGGATTGGACACACCCCGGAAACCCGCCGGCCTATTATCGACATAGCGCCCAAAAGTGCGCCGAGGTTCTGGTGCCAAGCGTGGTGCCGCCGAATCAGCTATTGGGTGCTCATGTCGTTGATGACGCAGCCCGTGTATCGCTGGTTCAAACAGGATTCGGGTTGCCGGTGGCCATAACACCAATGCTATTCTTTCGATAACAGGGAATAGTTCGCGATGTTCAAAGCGCTCATCGGAGACCTGTTTGCGAGCAAGGCTCAGACCCTAGTCAACACGGTCAACTGTGTTGGAATCATGGGCAAAGGCGTTGCCGAGCAATTCAAACTGCGATTTCCGAAAATGTTCGACGATTACAAGGTCCGTTGCGATGGGCATCTGGTAAAGCTGGGTCAGCCCTATCTCTATCGCGATCACGCGGGGCTTCAGATCGTAAATTTCCCCACCAAGGATCATTGGAAATCGTCCTCCCGTCTCAGGGATATTGAGGATGGATTGGACTACCTAGTCGCGCATCTGGGCGACTGGGGTATCAGCAGCATCGCGTTGCCGCCGCTAGGCTGTGGAAACGGAGGACTTGAGTGGTCTGAGGTTGGTCCGCTCATCTACCAAAAGCTGGCAGGTGCTTCAGCGGATGTCGAAGTGTACGCGCCATATGGCACACCAAGGCAACAGATTACGAACGAGTTCTTGGCGTCACCGTCGCAGATGAGCCTTGAAGGCAAGGGTCGACGTCACACATCTCTGCGGCCAGAGTGGGTCGTGATCATGGAGGTCTTAAGAGAGCTTGAGGCTCAACCTTACGCCAGTCCAGTGGGTAGAACGATCTTCCAGAAGATTTGCTATGTCATCACGGAGATGGGTGTTGAAACCGGCTTTCAATTTGAAAAGGGCAGCTATGGGCCCTATGCGGACAGCGTAAAGTCAGCTCTTCATGACTTTGCAAATCGTAATTGGGTTCATGAAAAACAGCTTGGAAGAATGCTAGCGCTTCGTATCGACGCTCAGTATGAGAAGGATCGAAACAAGTTCAGCGATATCATTGCCGTGCACAAAGGAAAAATCATAAAAGCGGTGGATCTCTTTAGCCGGATAAAGAATACCGACCAGGCGGAAGAGGTTCTGACGGTGCTTTTTGCCAGCCGACAGATAAAGAAGGCTCGTCCTGAGGCCGAGATCGCAGAACAAGACCTATATCGTTTTATCATCGAGTGGAAAAAACGGTGGGCGACTGAGGCAAAAAAGGAAGCGATCGGCGACGCCATTCGAAGTTTGGCTTTTCTCGGCTGGCTTAAGGTTACGCTTCCGGAAGTCTCCGAAGCATCGTGCTAATTGGCCGGTAGGAAGTGCTACTGAGAAGAACGGGGTCAAAGTAAGAACTCTAGGGCCCCTCCCGCTCCGCATACGCATCCACCAGCGCCCGGATCATCCGCTGATACGGTACGCGCTGCTTCTTCGCGGCGCGTTTGAAGAAATCGACGCTGCGCTGGCTGAGCTCCAGCGTCACCTTCACGTTCGACACGCGCAGCGCCAACTGTTCCGGCGGCGGAAGGAAATCCACCCGCACCGGCCCGATCTTGCCAATCTCGCCCTTGGTGTATTTGCCCGTTCGCTTCTCGCGCATCGCCTCACGCCGCCCCGCGCACCCGCTTCACTTTAGCCAAAACAGGCTGTGTCGCTGACATTCCGTCAGAAATATTTCTCGTCTTAGGCCTTGAAATGGGTTTTTGCAACCCTAAGTAGTATCCGAAACGCAGGAATTCCGCCGCGATGTTCTAGCGATGAGCGCGCAACAGACAGGCTTTCGGGTGCGCGCGCGCACCCGCGGAAGGACCGCCCCGAACGGCGTCCGCCGCTGCCGCGACCGGCGGTCCCGCGTCGAAACGATGCGGCGCGCGCGCCGGCAAGGCAGCCGCGGCCACTCCCTCGACGGCGCGCACCGCAACGCCGCGGCGACGATGCGAAACCGCCTCTCGGTGCTTAGCGCCGCTGGCCAGGAAGTAGCACCGTGGCGACGACCCTGCCGCGCGGCCGCGTGGTGGGGTTTTGTCGCATCGGGCGCGTGCCTCTTCGTGCCGGCAAATCGGTGAATGGCCGAATCCGGCAAACGGCGATATTATACTTGACGGACCCTATACAAACGATAGCATGTTTCGCTGAGTAGAAATTCGCGGAGGCCTAAATGCACAAATTATGGATAGTTGCCGCCGTAGTGTTTTGTTGTTCGACACCATCACTGGCCGATGGCGTCTGTTATTACGACGGCCTGAGTTATTCGCCCGGCGCGCTGCTCCCGCTCGGGGTAAGAGTTGTTCCGCCTCCGTCTTCTCCCCTTATCCCGGGCGCTACATGGTTGAAGTGCAGCACGGATAATGGCCAGACCGAGTGGGCTGAGTGCGTAATGGCTAAACAACTTGCTTGCGACGCGATACCGCCCCCGGCTTCGCCGCCGGCCGCGCGATCTTCTTCAGCTTCACATCGAAAGTGACCAAATCAGGATCGCACTCAAGGCGCTTCGCGACGGCGGCGAACGAGTCGTCTTTCTTATGTGGCTTCTCTCTATTTTTTGTCATCGGGCGGTTTCCGAAGATCGAGACTAGGGCTTCTTGCCTCTGGTTTGCAGATTGTCAGACGATGCCCAG
This sequence comes from Rhizomicrobium sp., assembly GCA_035255625.1. GTDB lineage: Bacteria > Pseudomonadota > Alphaproteobacteria > Micropepsales > Micropepsaceae > Rhizomicrobium. The sequence continues at coordinate 6,127 of DATEZM010000142.1, forward strand.
CGACATTGCCGGATAGCGGAATCAATCCCAGAGTTTTAGCGCGGCCTTCGGCGTCGAAAGTGTGAAATTCGTCAGCGCGATACAGTACCGCGGTCGCCAGATGAAGCGCGTCAGGTGTAGAAAGACCTTTGCCGCCTGCCTTTGCATAATGGTTACGCAGATCATGCGCCAACTGCGCAATCTTGGTATCAATACCTTGCCGGTGAACACGGCGCATTAGCCCTGTGAACAGATGCTCCACACCGGCAGGCATCTTTGCCGATAGAACTTCCACGGAAGTCAGTACGGAAGTGATGATGCGGCACTCGCGTTTACGCGACCGTTCTACAACTTCGCGCACGCCATCCATTTCACCCGTCGGGCGCGCTTCGTCCTTAAGCCATGCCAGAAACAGACACGCATCCCAATAATAGAGCGGGTCAGTTCCAGGCATCGCGAAGCTCCGCAATGAAGGCTTCGCTACTTAGTTTCCCCGTCGCGTCAGGTGCTCTACCGCGCAAGTCGTTCCAGTCCGGAATCTCATCGGCTGGCGGAAAGGCGATCACCTCAGAAACTGCAATCTGGTGCGGGTAGATCGCGCCCAGCCGATATCGGAGCGTTCCAAACACCTCAACCTTCCGACCGACTGCGGCAACGGCATCGTCAAAAAGGCTACTTGGGAAGTGGCAAGTGACCTTGCGAGGCCCGACTTCCGGATAGATGTGAAACGTATTAGCGCCTTGGTGGATGTTAATTTGCTCCAACATCCCCTCAATGAAGCCAGCGCACTCATCTACGACCGCCAAGGCTTCATCAACCCGCGCGCTTACGCGCGGCGTGAGGTCCAATTCTGTACCGTTAAACAGAATGGTCGCGCTCTTGACGTTTTTGCCCACGGGGCGCGCAAGGGCGCGAATATCCTCAAGAAGGTCTGCATCAACGCTGCTTAGACTTTCTCCGTTAGTGAGTGCGTGCGTGAGTATGCCAAGGCGTTCAATTATAATCGCCCCAGTTTGCACATGCGCTTCTATCGCGCGTGGCTCAACAACAACGCGATAGGGGCTAGCATAAGACAGTTCCGCAATCTCAAACGCATTGGCGGTGCGCCCATTGTTCGTTTCACGATCAATCTTGGATAACGCGGCATATAGACTCTGGATTTGAGCGATGAACGTGTTGACGCGAACCCGTCCCTCATCTTCGGGCAGGCCTTCGATAACTAGAGAAATCTGATTCGCTTGCGCCAAGATGGAAACCCGAAAGCCACCGGGGAATCCTACACCCTTGAGTCCCGGTAGGTAAGACGTTTTCCAGCCGCCCCGCGCAACGCGATATCCGTGCGCGCGTGATCGTTCGCGCCGTTGGCGATGCGATGGTTGTAGCGGAAGTCAAATTCCGCAAAGTAGCGATGAAGGTGCTTCTCGTCGCAGTGCTGGTACACCGCTTTCATCCCCTTCTTGAACAGGGAAAAATAGCCTTCGGCGGTGTTCGTATGCGCCTCACCGCGCACATATTCTTCCTTGCTGTGGTCGACAGTTTCGTGACCGGCATATTCGCTAAAGGCGTACTGATACCAACGGGCTTGATCTGTCATCATGCGCGCTTCGCGGGACACGTTCTTATCGACAATGCGCATGATCGTGTCCTGACGGACATTCGCGATGACGTTGCTATGCGCCTGTCCGGTCGTGCGGTCGATCAGCGTCAGCACTTTCATCTTGGGAGCGTTGTGACGCGGGCCTTCACCCTTGCGACGTCGCCGCGTCATGAAAGTTTCGTCGCTTTCAACGGCACCGCCGCCAGAACCGAAAGGATTAAGGACGCCATGAGCCATTGCTTCGCGAAGGCGATGCGCAAGAAACCACGCGGTCTTGAGCGTAACACCAAGCGTGCGGTGAAGCTGGTTGGCAGAAACGCCCTTCTTGCTGCTGCACATCAGGAACGCGGCCTGAAGCCACAGGTGAAGTTCTAGGCGGCTTTCCTCGAAGATCGTGCCCTTGCGCACGGTGAACTTCTGGCGGCAGGCGTAGCACTTCCAAACGCCGTACACGGGCTTGCCATGAGGATTGCGCTTGGAGGCTTTGGAAGTCTGCACGGCCAGCTTGTTCGCTTTGCCGACAACGCCACAGCACGGGCACGCGTCGGGCTTGCCGCCCGGCCACATGATCGCCTCAAGAGCGGCAAAGGCCGCTTCTTCGTTATGAAACCGGGGATCATCAAACGCGCTGGCCATGGCCAAACCCTCTCTATGCCCGATAATCTAGGGCTTGAGGGTGGGTCTGTCAAGTATAATATCGCCCGGCAAACAAAGATCAAGGCCTTGCGGTTTGTGTCCCGTGCCGTCCAGCGCTAGCGCCGGCGCGCTTCACATGCCCGGCCACACGGCGCGCAGCACCATGGCGATGCCGACCAGCGAAACGGCCCAGATCAGCGTGCGGATCCACGGAATCCCGAGCGCATAGGCCGGCAGATAGGCAAGCCGCGCCCAGAAGAAAAGCTGGGCGCCCAGCACGCTCGACGCGCTGTGCCTGTTCAGCACCTGCACCATCAGCACCGCGGCGAGGAAGAAGACGAAGGTCTCGAGGAAATTGCGGTACGCCCGCTCGATGCGGCCGCCGAGCGTGCCCATCGGCGCCGCCGGCTCGTCACGCGCGCTGACGCCCCAGGGCAGCCCGCGATGGCTCACGCTGAACAGCGTGGCGAACAGAAGCTGAAAAAGGCCAAGCACGATGCTGAGCCACAGCATCTTCATCTCGACCGAACCAAATGCAGCGGCGTCCATGCGCCCCTCCCCGAGTTTGAGTCGGGCGCCATGCTAATCGGCGTTGCCTATCCTACCAAGGGGCGTAACCGGTCCAGCGCATGACGAAGAAGAGCGCTACGCCCGCCAAAACCAGGAAGATCCCGATCCAGACCGCCATCCCGAATACATTGCCAAGGGCGCCGGCGAAGGTCGGTTCGGTCTCGGTCGGATGAGTCGGCGGCGGCAGGTCGTCTTCGTCCATGGCCGTGAGCGTAGCGCAAGGCCGCTTGGGCCGCCACCGGCCCGCATCCGTCTGCGCCGCTGACGCCTCTGTAAATTTACCCTGCGAACATGTGCCCGGTGGACGAAAGCCCGCCGGATCACCATCTTTGGATCAGCCATGACGATCATCGAAAAGGCCGAACGGATCTATTCCGAACTCGAACACCGCGCCGATGCGGTGGTGCACGTGCTCGGCATCCTGTTCGCGATCAATGCGAGCCTGTGGCTGCTGTGGCATGTGACGGGCCTGTCGGTCGGCATCAGCGTGCTCGTCTACTGCACCGGCCTGATGGCGATGATCTCGTTCTCCGCCGCCTACAATCTCGCGCCGCACGGGCCATCGAAGCATTTCCTGCGCCGCCTCGATCATGCCGCGATCTTCATCATGATCGCCGCGACCTACACGCCCTTCGCCGTCAACCGGCTGGGCGCGCCCTATCGCGACACCATCCTGGCCGCGATCTGGCTGAGCGCCAGCTTCGGCGTGGCGATGAAGATCCTCTATCCCCGCCGTTTCGAATGGCTGAGCCTCGGGCTCTATCTCGCGATGGGCTGGCTGATCGTCACGGTCATCATGCCGCTGCATGCCGCCATGGCGATGACCAGCTTCTGGCTGCTGGTCGCCGGTGGCCTCGTCTATTCCGCCGGCGTCGCCTTCTATGTGATCGAGCGCATCCCCTATCACAAGGTCATCTGGCATGCCTTCGTGCTGACCGCCGCGGTGCTGCACTTCTCGGCCATCGCGGTGGAGTTCGTCCGCTGATTTCGGCCGTCATTTTCGATTGCGACGGCGTGCTGGTGGAGAGTGAGGTCATCGCCCATGA
>DATEZM010000143.1:0-2721 GCA_035255625.1 Rhizomicrobium sp.
AACGTCTGCTTCCGCCAGCAGCGCATCCGGCACAAGAAGTTCGCGCGGCGCGACGCGGGCGAGCTCGGTCGCGATCTCGGCCAGCTCGACCGGTGCCACCGAGAACGTGCCGGCCGACATGTCACACGCGGCGATGGCGAAGGCGCCGCTGGCACGCCCGAGCGCGGCCAGCACATTGGCGGCACGCGCTTCCAACAGCGAGTCCTCGGTCAGCGTGCCGGGCGTGACGAGGCGGATGACTTCGCGTTTGACGACGGACTTGGCGCCGCGCTTCTTGGCCTCGGCAGGATCCTCCACCTGCTCGCACACCGCGACGCGAAAGCCCTTGCGGATCAGCTTCTCGAGATAGCTTTCCGCGGCATGCACCGGCACGCCGCACATCGGAATATCCTCGCCCAGATGCTTGCCGCGCTTGGTCAGCGCGATGTCCAGCGCTTCCGCTGCTTTGACGGCATCGTCGAAGAACAGCTCGTAAAAGTCGCCCATGCGGTAAAACAGCAGATAGTCCGCATAGGCGGCTTTGGTCGCCAGGAACTGCACCATCATTGGTGTCGCGCCGTCAGGCGCGCCAGCGTTTGAAGCTTCTATGACCTGCTCGTTCATGGGGCTCGACACTACCATGCCGCAACGCAGCCGGCCTTTCGGGCATTGAAACCTTGGGGCGCAAAGAGGGATATTCTGTGGATCACTCCAAGCGGTAGCGCCATGTCCAGCATCAAACGGCCCTCCTTCACGAAGGAAGAGGCGCTCGCCTTCCACGCCCATCCCAAGCCGGGGAAGCTCGAGATCACGCCGACCAAGCCGATGGCGACGCAGCGCGACCTGAGCCTCGCCTATTCGCCGGGCGTGGCGGTTCCGGTCGAGGCGATCGCGGCGAACCCCGACCTCGCTTACGATTATACGTCCAAGGGCAACATGGTGGCGGTAATCTCGAACGGCACCGCGATCCTGGGGCTCGGCGATCTCGGCGCGCTCGCCTCCAAGCCGGTGATGGAAGGCAAGGCCGTGCTGTTCAAGCGCTTTGCCGACGTGGATTCCATCGACCTCGAAGTCGACACCAGCGATGTGGACGCCTTCGTCGGCGCGGTGCGCTATCTGGGTCCCTCCTTCGGCGGCATCAATCTGGAGGATATCAAGGCGCCGGACTGCTTCGTGATCGAGGAGCGGCTGCGCGAGCTGATGGACATTCCCGTCTTCCACGACGACCAGCACGGCACGGCGATCATCTCCGCCGCCGGCATCATCAACGCACTGCACCTGACGGGGCGCAAGATGGCCGACATCAAGGTGGTGGTGAACGGCGCTGGTGCGGCGGGCATCGCCTGTCTCGAACTGCTCAAGGCAATGGGCCTGCCCAGCGCCAACGCCATTCTGTGCGACACCAAGGGCGTGATCTATCGCGGCCGCACCAACGGCATGAACCAGTGGAAGAGCGCGCATGCGGTCGAGACCAATGCCCGCACCCTGGCCGATGCGATGAAGGACAGCGACGTGTTTCTCGGGTTGTCGGTCAAAGGGGCGGTGACGCCGGAGATGGTCAAGTCAATGCGCAAGGCGCCGATCATCTTCGCCATGGCCAATCCCGATCCGGAGATCACGCCGGAAGAGGTGAAGGCGGTTCGCTCCGACGCCATCGTCGCCACCGGGCGTAGCGACTATCCCAACCAGGTCAACAACGTCCTGGGGTTCCCCTACATCTTCCGCGGCGCACTCGACGTGCGGGCGCGCACGATCAACGAAGAGATGAAGATCGCCGCCGCGCACGCGCTGGCGGAGCTGGCGCGCGAGGACGTTCCCGACGAGGTCGCCGCCGCGTATCGCGGGGCGCGGCCGGAATACGGGCCGGACTACATCATCCCGGTGCCGTTCGATCCGCGCCTGATCAGTCGCGTGTCGCGCGCGGTGGCGGAAGCCGCGATCAGGACCGGCGTGGCGCGGCGCGAAATCGGTGATCTCGACGCCTATTCCTTCCAGCTGTCGGCCCGGCTCGATCCCTCCGCCGGCCTGTTCCAACGCATCACCGCCGCGGTGCGCGCCAATCCCAAGCGCGTGGTCTTCGCGGAAGGCGAGGAAGAATCAGTGATCCGCGCCGCCGCCCTGTTCCAGAACTCCGGGCTCGGCAAGGCGGTCCTGGTGGGCCGCGAGGACATCATTCGCGCCGGCTTCCGGCGCGCTGGATTGGACGAGCACGGCATCGAGATCCGCACACCGCACTCCGCCCAGGATGCGCAGCCCTATGTGGAATATCTCTACAGGCGCCTGCAGCGGCGCGGCGCGCTTTATCGCGATGCCCTACGCATGGTGACTAACGATCGAAACGTCTATGCCTCCTCGATGCTGGCGAAGGGCGATGCCGACGCCATGGTGACTGGCGTGACGCGCAATTATTCGGCGGCGCTGACCGATGTCCGCCTGGTGCTCGATCCGCCGCGCGGCGAGCGGCCGATCGGCGTGATGCTGATCTTCGCCCGCGGGCGGCTGGTGTTCGTCGCCGACACGTCGGTGCACGAGATGCCGACATCGGAGGAGCTCGCCGATATCGCGGTGCAGGCGGCCGGCGTGGCGCGGCGTTTCGGCTTTGTGCCGCGCGTGGCTCTGCTGGCCTCATCGACCTTCGGCTTCCCGCGCTCGGAACGCTCCGAGCGCATCGTGGAAGCGGTGCACATGCTCGACGAACGCCATGTCGATTTCGAATATGACGGCGAGATCGCGGTCGACGTC
>DATEZM010000144.1:0-5256 GCA_035255625.1 Rhizomicrobium sp.
CGTTCCGCACGCATCTTAGAAGGCGCTCCTTCTTCCCTAATGGCTGTCACAATCGCTGCGGAGCAAGTCATGGCGAACAGTTTCAAGGAGCGTCTGCACAAGGGCTACGCCCAGTCGATGGAGCTCGCGAGCGCCCCGATCGTCGAGGAAAAGAGCCAATTTCAGCGCATCCGCATCTTTGACAGCGTGGCCAACGGACGCGTCATGACGCTCGACGACATCGTCCAGATCACCACGCGCGACGAGAGCGCCTATGCCGAAATGTTGACACACTTGCCGATGTTCGAGCACGGCAAGGTCGAGCGGGTGATGATCGTCGGCGGCGGCGATCTCTCTATCGCCGACGAGGCGCTGAAGCACAAAGGCGTCAGGGAGGTCGTCCTCGTCGACATCGATGGCCGGGTGATCGAGCTTTGCCGGCAGCATTTTGGCGAGATCAACGCCAAGGCGTTCAGGGACAAGCGGCTGAAGATCGAGGTCGCCGATGCGTTCGAATATCTGGGAAAGCCCGAAAATAAAGGCCGTTTCGACCTCATCGTCGCCGACCGGCCCGATCCCGTCGGACCTGGCAAAGCGCTGTTCGGCGAGACGTTCTACGACCGCGTCACGGGCGCGCTGAAGGCCGGCGGCTTCGCGACCTTTCAGACGGGTGTTCCGTTCTACCAGCCCTGGGAGATCACGGAGGCGCTTGAGGAGCTCGCCGGTTTCTTTCCGCTCAGCGGCCTCTATCTGACGGTGGTGCCGAGCTATATCGGCGGCTTCATGGCGCTGTCCTGGGCTTCCAACGGCAAGCGCGCGCTGGGCACGCCGGCCGGCGTGCGCAAGGCCGCCGCCGCATTCAGGACTTCACGCATCAAGACGGACTATTACAACGCGGAGATCCACGCCGCGGCCTTCGCACTACCCGAATGGATCAAGCGGCTGGTGCCGTGATTTCAAGTCCCGACGAGCGCGAAGCGGCTCTGTATGCGCGCCTCGATGCGCTTGGCGTCGCGTGGAAGACCTACGCACACGCGCCGGTGTTCACCGTCGAGGAAGCTGCGGCGCTATACGACAGCCAGCCGGGCGGGCACACCAAGAACCTCTTCCTGCAGGACAAGAAGGGTGGCTTGTGGCTCGTCACGCTGCGCGACGACCTTCGCGTCGATCTGAACGCGCTGTCGCGAGACCTCGGCGCGCCGCGGTTCTCCTTTGGCTCGGCAGAGCTTCTCGTCGCCACTTTAGGCATCGAGCCGGGTTCGGTGACGCCCTTCGCGGTAATGAACGACACGCAGGCGAAAGTGCGCCTCGTGCTCGACGTCGGCATGCTGGCGATCGCGCCGCTGAACTTCCACCCGATGCGCAATGACCGCACCACCGCGATCGCGCCGGAAGACCTTCTCGTCTTCGTTCGCGCCTGCGGGCACGAACCGCTCGTCGTTCAGATACCCGAGAAGGCGTAGGCGCCCTCGCCCGCCGAAGCGGGAGAGAGCGGCATTTTACTGAAGATGCCCAGTGATCTCGAAGCCAATTACGCGCGGATCGCTGACGAAGCCTGTGTTGTCGTCGAAGTCGATGCCGCCCTGGACATTCGCCTTGTCGGTGATGTTGCGGGCATAGACCGCAACTTCCCAATCCTTGCTCGGCGGCACGTAGGCGATGCGCAAGCCGCCCTCGTAGTTGCCGTTGCTGTGGAACTCAAGCGACTTGTAGAGGAAGAAGTTGGTGTAGCCCTGCAAGTACCAGTCGGTGAAGGCGTAAATCTGGGCGCCCGACTCGAACGGCCAAGTGTATTTCGCCGTCAGGTTCATGACGTATTCCGGCGCGTTCGGGAACGGGTTGCCGTTGACGAAGGCGTTGCCCAGGCCGTCGGTCGGGTTGGTGACGGTGCACTGCGCGCAGATGGCGGTCTTAAGCGCCGGATCGTTGATCTGGGTGTGGTTCCAGGACGCGCCGAAAGTGAAGGCCCAGTTCTCGTTCGGATCGTATTCCGAATCGAGTTCGAGGCCGTAGGCGAGACCGGCGCGTGCGTTCAGAAGAACGATCGAGTTGCCCACCGCGGCGCCGCCAACGGCGGAGAACTGCGGATGCGCCAGGTAGTAGGTGTAGCCATCGAAGTTGAGGCGGATCTTGTGGTCGTCGAGCAGCGTCTTGATGCCCGCCTCATAGGAGGTGATCGTCTCCGACCGCGCGATCGAGTAGTTGCCCGGCGGCAGGTTGAACGCGATGTTGCGGCCCTGGATCGAGGGTCCGCGGAAGCCGGTGGCAATGCGCGCATAGAAGTTGACGTCCTGGTTGAACGCGTAGAGCGCGCTCAGATCCCAGCTCACATTGTCGCCCGAGGTCGTGACCGGCGTTGTAATAACGTCGAGCGGCCCGTTCGCGGTCATTGCCTTCACGTCCGACGTCCACCGCACGCCGCCCGTGACCGTCAGCGCGTCCATGACGTGATAGCTCGCCTGGCCGAACATGGCCCAGGCAACGTTCGACTGGCGCACCGAGGTCCCCGCGATGTAGTACGGATAGGTGGTGTCCTGGTATTTGGTCGAGAAGTAGTAGCCGCCGACCTGCCAGAACAAGGGCTTGTCGCTGTCTGACGCCAAGTGCAGCTCCTGGGTGAACTGGTGCAGGTAGTCCAGGCCGTCCTGCGATTCCGACGGGAAGAAGATCACGCCGGGGCCGGTCAGGTTGCCGCCGTCGATGTCGCCGCGGCTGTAGCCATGGGTCTCTTCATAGCCGCTGATCGAAGTCAGCTTCATGCCATCGAAGTCGTATTCCATGGTCGCCGATTCGCCCATGCCGTCGTACTTTTGCGGGTTCTCGTTCTTCGGATCGGGAACGAGGGTGTTCGGATCGGTGAAGCCGCCGTCGAAGAACACTTTGTCCGGGATGTAGTTGCCGTTCAGGTGATCGTTGCCCGGCCCCAGGATGTTGGCGCGAAAGATCGCCGCGGTGCCGTCGAGCGAACGGCCATGGATGTTGAGCAGAATGGAGAAATCGTCGGTCGGCTTCCACAGGGCCTGGACGCGGCCTGCGCGCTCGTCATAGCCGCCCAGCGCGCCGTTGACGCCCAAGAAAGCGTTGTCGATGTAGTCGTCGCGGTGCTGCCACAGGCCGGAAGCGCGCACCGAAAGGTCATCGCCCAACGGCACCGTGATCGCGCCTTCGAGGTTGGCGGTGCCGAGTTCGCCATAGGAGGCGGTGGCGTAGCCATCCAGCGTGTCGCCGGGGGCCACGCTGGTGAATTTCACGATGCCGGCCGTGGTGTTGCGCCCGAACAACGTGCCCTGCGGGCCGCGATCGACTTCGACAGCGCCCATGTCGTAGAGCGGCGCGCTTTTGAGCACGACGTTTTCCTCGACGATGCCGTCTTCGATGATCGAGACCGGCTGGGACGCAGCGAGATCGAAATCGGCGTTGCCCAGGCCGCGGATATAGAAGCGCGGCGCGACGCGGCCGTTGGACGATTCGGAGTAGAGGCTGGGGACGCGGGCGGCGATGGCCCGGATGTCCTGCCCCGAGTCGAAGATCGATTTGAGCTCATCGTCGGGAATCGTGGTCACCGACTCTGGGACGTTCTGCAGGTCCTCGGAGTGGCGCTCGACCGTCACGGTCACGGTCTCGATCTGCTGTGCCTGGGCCGGCGTCACGACAGAGGCGGCGAAAACGAGTGCGGCAAACGCAGTGGACGCGAGGCAGAGCGACTTCAGGCGGTTCGACAACATGAAATTCCCCCTCGACAACCGAATATGCGGGCTGCGCTCGTTGCGAGCAGGCCCGTGTCCGACACTAGCTTAATTGATGGTAATGTGACGGTGTCGCAAATGTTGTCAACAAGTTCCAACCGTCCCCGGCTGGTTTGGCCGCGCCTGTGGTGCGCGTGTCACGCGACCGACGAACGCAGGGCCAGCACCTTCTATGCGACGTATGCGAGCATGTCGCGTGAACAACCTCTCTTGCTTGCGGGAGACATCGGCGAGCGCAGCGAGACGGACGAGGATGCGTCCGTGCTTACGCCTTCAACCATTTTGGCCGCCGCAACCCGAAATGGCGCTCCAGCATCGTCTCGGCGCGTTCGAGGGCGCCTTCGACCCAACCTTGCGCCAGCGAATAGGCTTCGCCACAGACATAAAGTTCGCGGCCGGGGAGCGGCTTCAGCATCGCAGCGGAATCGGCGACGCCGTCATGACCGAGCGCGTAGTAGTGCCAGCCGCCGGCGAATGGATCGACGCTCCAGTCCTGGAAGCGGGCAGCGAGCGGCTTGAGACCGGTGGGGCCAAGCACCATCGTTGCCTCGCGATGGACTTCCTTCGCAAGCGGCGCGTCGCCGGCGAGCTCGGTGAAGCCCGACGGATCGGCATGGGCCACGAGGTCCTTCCATTTCGCGACCGATCCCATGTCGCAATAGGACATCAGCACGCCATGGCCTTTGGTGTCCTCGCTCGGCAGGCGCGTGGTCTCCGAGCCCAGGCAATAGAATTGCCGCGCCGGCATGTCGGTGATGGAGCGGCCCTCGACGATGCCGTGATCGCGCCACCAAGGGCGCTCGTAGAGCAACAGACTCTTGCAGGCGGGCATCGGATTCACCGATGAGATCAGGGAATCGAATCGGCGGTCGCTTTTCGCCTCCGGGAAATCGTCGATACGTTCGATGCTCCGCCGCGGCAATGCGAGGATCACACGCGCGGCGGTCAGCGCTGTCTGCCGCCCAGATGCATCGCGCACCGTCAGGCGATAGTGCGCACCATCAGGCATAAGACTTTCGAGACGCATGCCCTGCTCAATGCCCGCACCCATTTTCTGCGCCGTCGCGGCGAGAATGAGCGGCAAGCGCTGATAGCCGCCGGCGATGGTGAAATAGGCGGCCTTCGGATCCTCCGGCGCAAAGACGTAGTCCATCTCATCCAGACCCGTTTCGCCTTCGATCCAATCGTCATAGCCGGACGAGTCCTCGGTCAGCGCCAGTTCCTCGGCGCTCATGCCCGAAAGCAGCAGGTCGCGGTTGGTCCAGTCGCGCAGCAGGCGGTTCTTGTAGCGATAGTTCGCCCGGATGCGCGCCCAATCCGGTGGCTTCATGTGCGCCACGTCCGGCAGCACCTTGGCGATCGCGTTGTTGAAGAAGGTCGCCTGCGGCGTCTGGTCGACATCGGGCACGCGGTAGGGAAAACGCGCGCGGCCCGCATTCACTTGCGACAGCGCCGCATTCTTCCCGCGCAACATCAAACGGTCGGCCGGTTCGTCGATCGGATAACCGCGCGCCGGCAGGCCAAGCGACTT
>DATEZM010000145.1:0-4704 GCA_035255625.1 Rhizomicrobium sp.
CCAGACTCGTGGCCTTCGCCACCGGTTTGATCGACTGGGCGCGCAAGTCGGGCGAGGACATGCCGAACGCGCTGGTGGAACTGGCACACGAGGCGCAGGACGTTCTTACCGCGATCGACCGCGAGGATTAACCGTCTCCCCTAACCCTTATCATCACGCAGCAGTAGCAAACGCCACTCATCCTCCGCATAGTGGCTCGGGAGTGGGGAACGGGCGATGGCGGACGCGGGCGGGGCGCCGACGATCCATACGATAGAGTTTCGCGGCCGGGGTGCGGAATATTTCCGAATCTGGATCGTGAACGTCGCGCTGTCCGTGCTGACGCTCGGCATCTACACCGCTTGGGCGAAGGTGCGCACGCAACGGTACTTCTACGGCAACACCTATCTCGCCGGGCATTCCTTCGAATATCACGCAAGCGCGTGGCGCATCCTCATCGGACGCGCAATCGCGCTCGCGCTGTTCCTCGGCTATTCGCTGAGCGTGATCGTTCTTCCGGTCACCTTCGGCATCTGGTTCCTGATCCTGGGCGCAGCCCTGCCCTGGCTCGCCAACTCCTCGATCCGCTTCAACGCGCGCAACAGTTCCTGGCGCAATGTGCGCTTCAATTTCAACGGCACCTATTTCGAGGCGTTCATCGCCTATGTCGTATGGAGCGCCGCCGCGCTCGCCTTCTTTCCGCTGATCCCCTACACGCGGCGTGTCCACGACTATTTCTACATCAACCACCACCGCTTCGGCGGCCGCGCCTTCGAAACCAGCTTCAAGGCGCGGCGCATCTATGCCCGCTACCTGCTCGGGTTCGTCCTGATCGTCGGCCTTCTGGTCGGGGTGATCGCCGTGGCCGGCGCAGCGGTCGAGATCGCCACCCACATGCACAAGTTGTTCGGCAGGTTCAGCATTCCGCTCGGGCCTGAGGATTTCACGATCATCGTCTTCGTCCTGTTCGGACTGTGCTCCGCCTTCGTGTCGAGCTTCGTCACCACGCTGGTGACCAATCTCTCGATCGGCAGCACCACGCTGGAGGGCGGTTTCAGACTCTCCTCGACGGCCTGGGGCTTGCGCGTCGGCTGGATTGTGATGACGAATGCGCTGCTCACCGTGGCGACGCTAGGCATCTACTATCCGTTCGGACGCGTCAGGCTGGCGCATTACCGCATGCGCAAATACGCCGTGATCGCAAGCGGCGACCTCGACGGTTTCACCTCCGAGGCCCTCGAGGCCCAGAACGCGATCGGCCAGGAGATCGCCGGCTTCTTCGATTTCGGGTTCGGGCTATGAGCTGGACGATCGAAGGCCAGTTCTTCCTCGCCGGCTCCGCCCGGCACGTGCCCGCGCGGGCCAGCGCCGGGCATCAGCGTGTCTTCCAGATTTGCGACGAGAATGGCGTCGTGCTCGCCGAAGTGCCGGCGAGCGCCGTTAAAGTCACAGCGCGGCTTGCCAAGCTGACGCGCCGCTTCGATCTGCCCGACGGCTCGCGTTTCGAGACCGACGACAATGACGGCGCCGATGCGCTCCTCCGCGGCCTGCGCAAATGGCGGCGCGGCCACTTGACCGACCGGCTGGAGCGCGCCTGGCCGGTGGTCGGCGTGTCGCTGCTGGTGTCGTTGTTCTTCGCTTATTACGTCGTCGTCCAGGCCGTGCCCCTGCTCGCCGAGTGGTTGGCGCTACGGACCGTACCGACGGTCGGCCATGCCATGTCGGAACAGACGCTGGCCGCGCTGGACCGCTTCGCGCTTACGCCCTCGCAGCTCAAGCCGGCCGATCAGGCCAGGGCCACCGCGCTGTTCCGCCGGGTCGCCGCTCAGTCCAAGGGTGGCGTCAGCGGCTACCGCTTGGTGTTCCGCGGCGGCGGGCGGATCGGTCCCAACGCCTTCGCGCTGCCCGACGGCACCATCGTGATGACCGATCCGTTGTGGACCGCCGTCAAGGCTGATGGCGAGATCGAAGGCGTCTTCGCGCACGAGATGAGCCATGTCGATCATGCCCATCAGCTGCAGCGGGTGTACGAAGCGTCGCTGGTGCCGGCGATGATCGGCATCTTCACCGGCGACATGACGCAGATGAGCCAGCTGTCCTCGATCCTGCCGGGCGTCATCGTGCAATCGGCCTATTCGCGCCGCTTCGAGAGCCAGGCCGACGACGATGGCGCCGCGGTGTTGCGAAAGCTCGGCGAGAAACCGTCGCACATGGCCGACCTCCTGGAGCGGCTCGACAAGCAGCTCTGCGGCAAGAACGGATGCCCGCCGAGCTGGATTGGCGATCATCCCGACACCGCGGCACGCGCGGCGCGGCTGCGGGCCGAGGACAATGGCCCGATTGCGGTGACGCAAGATTGCCTAAGGCCGTGGCAAAGCGGCTTTTCCTTGCGCTGCCTAAGCTGGAATTAGCTCACAAAAACTTGTCATGGCCCGCCGGAGAGCGGGCCATCCAGTTGATGAGCCGCATCCTTCGAGGAATGAGCTGCGCCACCTGGATGGCCCGCTGTTGCGGGCCATGACAATGGAGATTGGCCGGCTGTATGGTGCGCCACTCTTCGAACAAGGAATGCACATGCGCACCGAAGAACCGCGCGCCATCCATCTCAAAGACTATCGCGCGCCGGACTATCACATCGCCGAAATCGCACTCGATTTCGATCTCGATCCGCTGAACACGGTGGTGACGGCGACCTCGAAGGTGACGCGCAAGGGTCCGGCCGGCGCGCCGCTGACGCTGGACGGCGAGGAGCTGAAGCTTGTCTCGGTGGCGATCGACGGACGCACGCTTGCCGAGAACGAATATGTGCTGAGCGATACATCGCTGACACTGTCGGAACTGCCCGACGCCTTCACGCTCAAGATCGTCACGGCGATCGCGCCGCAGAACAACACGACGCTAAGCGGGCTCTACACGTCCAAAGGCATCTTCTGCACGCAATGCGAAGCGGAAGGTTTCCGCCGTATCACCTATTTCCTGGATCGCCCGGACAATCTGGCGGTCTATACGACCCGCATTTCAGCCGACAAGGCGATGTACCCGGTCCTGCTCTCCAACGGCAATCCGGTGGCGAGCGGCACACTGCCCGGCGGCCGGCACTTCGCGGTGTGGAACGATCCGTTCCCCAAGCCCTGCTATCTTTTTGCACTGGTGGCCGGCGATCTCGGCGTGCTCAAGGACAGCTTCGTGCGCGGTTCCGGCCGGCCGGTGGACCTGCGCATCTATGTCGAGCACGGCAACGAGACGAAGGTCGCCTATGCGATGGACTCGCTCAAACGCGCCATGCGCTGGGACGAGGAGAAATATGGCTGCGAGTACGATCTCGACATCTTCATGATTGTCGCCGTCAGCGCCTTCAATTTCGGCGCGATGGAGAACAAGGGCCTTAACATCTTCAACGACAAACTGCTGCTCGCCTCGCCGCAGACCGCGACCGACGACGACTATGCGCGCATCGAAAGCGTCGTGGCGCACGAGTATTTCCACAACTGGACCGGCGACCGCATCACCTGCCGCGACTGGTTCCAGCTTTCGCTGAAGGAAGGACTTACCGTCTTCCGCGACCAGAGCTTTTCCGCCGACATGCGCAGCGAAGGCGTGTGCCGCATCAACGACGTCAAGATGCTGCGCCTGCGCCAGTTCGTGGAGGATTCGGGCCCGCTCGCCCATCCGGTGCAGCCGCAGAGCTACATCACGATCGACAATTTCTACACCGCGACAGTCTATGAGAAGGGCTCCGAAGTTATCCGGATGCTGCAGACACTGGCGGGACCGGAAGGCTACCGCAAGGCGACCGATCTCTACTTCAAGCGGCATGACGGACAAGCGGCGACGGTCGAGGACTGGGTCAAATGCTTCGAGGACGCCAACGGACGCGACCTCAGCCAGTTCCGCCGCTGGTATCGCCAGGCTGGCACGCCGACGGTCGAGGCGCGGGGCGACTACGATGCGGCAGACAAAACCTTTGCCCTCACCTTGAAGCAGTCGCTCGGCGCGACGCCGGGCCAGGCTGTGAAGGAGCCGATGCATATTCCGGTGCGATTGGGATTCATTGGGCAGAACGGCAATCCGATGCCGCTGACGCTGGCGGGCGAGACGGCCACCGGACCCGAGGAGCGCGTCGTCGAGCTGACGGCAGCCGAACAGACCTTCCGCTTCACCGGCGTGGCGCAAAAGCCGCTGGTTTCAGTCGGGCGGCATTTCTCGGCGCCGGCCAATTTCGTCACCGGCTTGTCGGCCGACGAACTCGCCTTCCAGATGAAGGCAGACAGCGACGACTTCAACCGCTGGGAAGCAGCGCAGAAGCTGGCGACGCAGATCCTGCTCGATGCGGCGTCGAAGGGCGGCGCGCTCCGCGGCGCCAGGCCTTATATCGACGCCATCGGCGCAGTACTGGCCGATGCGGAAGACGATCCCGCCTATGCGGCGCTGATGCTGGCGCCCCCGCTCGACATCGAGCTGGCGCAGGCGATGAAGACGCCCGATCCCGACGGCATCTTCGCGGCGCGCATCGCCCTGATCCGCGCGGTTGCATCCGCGCATGGACCGCGCATTCAGGCGCTGTACGACAAGATGGCGACCCCTGGCACTTTCGATCCCGGCGCCGGACCGGCGGGCCGACGCGCGCTGCGCAATGCCTGTCTGCGCTATCTCACGGCGGCCGACGACGAAGCAGCCGCCGCGCTTGCCGACGCGCATTATCGCGCCGCGACGAACATGACGGAC
>DATEZM010000146.1:0-6067 GCA_035255625.1 Rhizomicrobium sp.
CGTCCATGTCGGTTGGCTTGCGTCGCTCAAGCGGGGCTCGGTAGTCTTACGGTTCAGGGAATTCCCGCGGAGAAAACACATGGGCGTGCTCGAAGGCAAGGTCGTTCTGGTGACGGGCGGCGCCAATGGCATCGGCAAGGAGTGCGCCTTGCTGGCCGCGAAGGAAGGCGCAGCCGTCATCGTCAACGATCTGGGCGGCGCAGTCGCGGGCGGCGATGAAGGCTCGGCAGGACCAGCGGAACAGGTGGCGCAGGAAATCCGCAAATCCGGCGGCCGCGCGGCATCGAACTCCGACAGCGTGACGAGCCGGCCCGGCGTCAAGCGCATGATCGAACGGGCGATGGACGAGTTCAAAGGCCTGCATGCTGTGATCAATCCCGCCGGGATCCTGCGCGACACCATGTTCCACAAGATGACCGACGCCGACTGGGACATGGTGGTCGATGTGCATCTCAACGGCGCCTATAACGTGACGCGCGCCACGATCAATCATTTCCGCGAGCAGAACGAAGGCTCTTATGTCCTTTTCACCTCGACGTCCGGCCTGATCGGCAATATCGGCCAGGCGAATTACGCGGCGGTGAAGATGGGCGTGGTCGGCCTGTCGCGCATCATCGCGATGGAGGGCGCGGCCAAGAATGTGCGCTCCAACACCATCGCACCCTTTGCCTGGTCGCGCATGATCGCAACGATCCCGGTGAAGGACGAGGCTTCGGCCAAGCGCGTCGACCGCATGAAGAACTACATGCGCGCCGACCAGGTGGCGCAGCTCGCCGTGTCGCTCGCCTCGCCGGCGTGCAAGGACGTCAACGGCCAGATCTTCACGGCGCGCGGCAACGAGATTTTCCTGATGAGCCAGCCGCGCCCGGTGCGCGGGCTCGGCAAGATCGAAGGCTGGACGCCGGCGACGATTGCCGAACACTGCATGGCCGCGATGAAGCCGAGTTTCACCGATCTTCAGGCGACGACCGGAACCTTCGGCTGGGATCCGGTGTAGCCAGCTCACAACGAGTTTGAGAACAACAACAGGGAGGTAGCGATGGGAATTCTTCAGGGGAAAGTCGTCTGGGTCACGGGCGGCGGCAATGGCATCGGCAAGGACACCGCGCTGATCGCGGCCAAAGAAGGTGCGGCGGTGGTCGTCAATGACCTCGGCGGTGGCTTCAAGGGCGATGACGGCGACGCCGGCTCGGCCGGACCGGCAGAACAGGTCGCGGCGGAAATTCGCGCCGGCGGCGGTAAGGCGATCTCCAGTTCCGACAGCGTGACGGATTTCAAAGCGATGGAAGCCCTGCGCGACCAGACGCTGAAGCAGCTCGGCCGGCTGGACGGCGTGATCAACCCCGCCGGCATCCTGCGCGACGCCATGTTCCACAAGATGACCGAGTTCGACTGGGACAAGGTGATCGAAGTGCACCTCAGGGGCTCCTACAATGTCTGCCGCGCCACGATCGAGCATTTCCGCGAGAAGCAGACCGGCGCCTATGCGCTGTTCACCTCGACCTCGGGGCTGATCGGCAATATCGGACAGACCAACTACGCGGCCGCCAAGCTCGGCATCATGGGGCTGTCGCGCGTGGTGGCGATGGAGGGCGCGAAGTATGGCGTGCGCTCCAACATCATCGCGCCGGTCGCGTGGACGCGCATGACGCAATCGGTGCCGATCCGCGACGAGGCGCAGGCGAAGCGGCGCGAGATGATGGCGCAGACCATCCGCCCCGATCAGCCGGCGAAGCTCGCGGTGGCGCTTGTCAGCGACCTCGCCAAGGAGGTCAGCGGACAGATCTTCGGTGCCCGCGGCGACACGATCGAACTCTACAGCCAGCCGCGCGCGATCATGAACCTGACCAAGGAGGGCGGCTGGACGCCGGAAGGCATCGCGACCGAATGTTTCGGCCAGATGCAGGAGAAGTTCTTCGCACTGTCGCGTTCCGCGGGCGCGCCGCAGCCGGCGCCGGCGAAGGCGGGATAAAGGCCGCTACCAGTAAGGACTCGGCGGCGTCTTGTTCGTGAATTCGGCCACACGCCGCCGCGTTCCCGCACCCGTTCCATCCGGCAGCGCAGCCGGATCGGCGAACTGCATCTCGCGGACCTCAAAATTCGGACGGAACCCCACCTCGGCATTGGCCAAGAGGTAAAGTGCGATCACATTTGTCGCCCAGCCCGAAGACCGCGTGTAGAGGCCGAACAGCACCGGGGGACTGCTGCGCACGTCTCCGAGCTCTTCACGCATCTCGCGCAGGATGGCGTCCGAGGCAGGTTCGCCGCGCGCCACGCCGCCGCCGGGCAGCGACCAGCCATTCTTATAGGAGTGGCGCACCAGCGCGACGCGGCCATTGCGATCCACGATCAACGCGTGGGCACCGAGTGCGACCGGTGCCGCAAGCGCTTTGATCGCCATTGCGACCGGTCCGAAGCTGAACTGCCCCACCAGATGCCGGAACCCGGAAATCATGTTGTCACCCAGCGTAGCTTTTGTGGCCAATTAGCAGCGGGCTTTTCTAACCTGCCCGCACCAGGCAGGGCGAAGCCAAAATCGATGGACGCTGAGGGCGTCTTGTAGGCCGCCGGTCGGCGGCATGAACGGCTAGGCGCGCGCAGCCTTCGTCGTCAGATCGGACAACGCGACGAAACAGGTCGCGAGCGCGCCGGCCAGGATACCGAGCGGAATGGCGGCGAAGACGTCGCTATCAGTGCCGAACACCACAATCGCGGTGACGAGCATTCCGGCCAGTTGCGCCACGGTCCTGGGCATTCCCACGCGTCCTTCGACGAACGCGTGAACCCTAGGTGATGGCAACAGCCGCGGAAAGAAACTGGTGAAGGAAGCGTTAATGCGGCCAGGTCAGCTGCCGAGATCCTGCTTCATCTGCAGGTATTCCTCGCGCTTGATCTCGCCCTTGGCGTAGCGCTCCTCCAGGATCGAGCGCGCGTCCGTGCGGTTCATCCCGCGCCACCAATACGGGTGGCCGTAATAGTAATAGCGACGGCGGAAGATCAGGCTGAAGATCAGGATCAGGATCAGCAGGCTGAAAAGGCCGTGGAATGGCCCGAAGAACCAGAACGCAAACGGCCAGAAGAGTAACGCGGTGAGCATGGCTCCCTCCGAGCTTGCCGGGCTTGATATGGGGTGGGCAGGGCGGGTTGTCTAGACCGCGAATTCGATTCCCTGGGCCAGCGGCAAGGCATTGGAATAATTGATGGTCGCGGTCTGGCGCCGCATATAGGCCCTCCAGGCATCGGACCCGCTCTCGCGGCCGCCGCCGGTCTCCTTTTCGCCGCCGAAGGCGCCGCCGATCTCCGCCCCGCTCGGTCCTATGTTCACATTGGCGATGCCGCAATCGGAGCCCGATGCCGCAAGGAAGCGCTCGGCCTCCTGCAGGTCGCGGGTGAAGACGCAGGACGAGAGGCCCTGCGGCACCGCGTTGTGCAGCGCGAGCGCGGTGTCGAAATCGGCGTAACGCATCACGTAAAGGATGGGCGCGAAGGTCTCGCGGCACACGGTCGGCGTCTGGTCCGGCATCTCGACGATGGCGGGATGGGCGTAGTGCGCGGCGGGGAATTTGTCGGCGAGGGCGCGGCCACCGCCGGTGATGCGACCGCCTTCGGATCTGGCGTCCGCCAGCGCGCGCTCCATCGCGTCAAAAGATTGCCCGTCGATCAGCGGCCCGACCAGAGTCGCAGGTTCGAGCGGATTGCCGATGGCCAGTTTGGCATAGGCCGCCTTCAGCGCCGGCACGAGCGAGTCGTAAATGCTGTCATGCACAAAGAGCCGGCGCAGCGACGTGCAGCGCTGGCCGGCCGTGCCGACCGCGGCGAACAGGATGGCGCGGACCGCGAGGTCAAGCTTGGCCGACGGCGCTACGATCATGGCGTTGTTGCCGCCGAGCTCCAGGATCGAGCGGCCGAAACGCGCGGCAACGGCTGGCGCCAGAACGCGACCCATCCGCGTCGAGCCGGTGGCGCTGACGACGGGAATGCGTGCGTCGCTCGCGAGCGCTTCACCCACTTCGCGGCCGCCGAGCAGGACTTGCGAAAGATGCGCCGGCGTTTCGCCAAGGCGCTGCGCGGCGCGCTCGAACAGCGCCTGGCAGGCGAGCGCGGTGAGCGGCGTCTTCTCGCTCGGCTTCCACAGCACGCTGTCGCCGCAGACCAGCGCCAGCGCCGCGTTCCACGCCCACACCGCGACGGGAAAGTTGAAGGCCGAGATCACAGCGACCGGACCGGCGGGATGCCAAGTCTCCATCATGCGATGGCCGGGCCGTTCCGAGGCGATAGTGAGGCCGTAGAGCTGGCGTGACAGACCGACCGCGAAATCGCAGATGTCGATCATCTCCTGCACCTCACCGAGGCCTTCCTGCAGAATCTTGCCGGCTTCGAGGGTGACGAGGCGGCCAAGCGCGGCCTTGTGGGCCCGTAACTCTTCGCCGAGCAGGCGCACCAACTCGCCGCGGCGCGGTGCCGGCACCTCGCGCCAGGCGCGGAAGGCTTCGGCGCTGTGTGCGATCTTGGCATCGATAGATTTCGCGTCATCGAACGCGACGGCGCCGATCTTCGCGCCGTCTATGGGTGAACGGACAATGTGATCGCCTTGCGGTTCGATACCGAAGTCGGAAAGAAGATCGCTCATGGCGGCTCCTGTGCTTCTCCCTCGCCCCGGCGTTAGCGACGGGGAGCGTATCTTTATGCGTAATACCGCCCAAACCGGTTGGCGAGGAAGTCGGACAGCTTCGCTTCTTCCTGGCGCACGAAGCCGCTCTGCGGCAACTGGCCCGCCACCAGCATATCGCACATCGCGCAGATGCCGGACGCGGTGGTGATCTGGATGGCGCTCATCAGGGTTTTCTTGCCATCGGGGGCGCCGACTTCCTGCGCATAGATCTTCTTGGCGTAGCTCTCCTGCACCAGCCGCCCTTCGCGGAGGCCCGAGACGGTGACGAAGATCAGCACCACATCCTGATAAGTGATCGGGATCGCGGTCTCGAGAACATCCTTGAAGATGTCACGGCGGGTGCCGAGGTGCAGGTCGCGCACCAGCATCTTGACGATGTCGCGATGGCCGGGATAGCGCGCCGTCTTGTAGTTGAGATTGTCGACCTTGCCTTCGAGCGTGTCGCACAGCGTGCCCAGCCCGCCGGAGGTGTTGAACGCCTCATATTGCACGCCGTCGAGATCGAAATGCTCGAGCTCCTCCAGCGAGGGAACCTCGACACGGCGGCCGTCGCGCACCGCTTCGCAGGGGTTGCAGTATTCGTTGATCAGCCCGTCGGTCGACCAGGTGAGATTGTATTTGAGCGCGTTGTGCGGATAGACCGGCAGCGCGCCGACGCGCATCTGCACATCGCGCAGACTGTCAAACTTCCTGGCGAGGTCGTAGGCAACGATGGAGATGAAGCCCGGCGCCAGGCCGCATTGCGGAATGAACGCCGTGTCGGCGCCGACGGCGAGTTTCTTGATGGCGCGGGTCGACTCCACGTCTTCGGTGAGATCGAGATAGTGCGCCCCGGCGCGCTTGGCGGCTTCGGCGACGGCCGAGGTCAGGTGATAGGGCGTGGCGGAGAGCACAATGTCGTGGCCCGCAACTTCGCGTGCGAAGGTCTCGGTACTACCGATCTCGACGGCCCGCGTCGTGACATTGCCTTTCGGCATGCGGGAGAGCGCCGCGGCGTCGCGGTCGACCACGGTGACGCGATAGTCGCCAGTCGCGGACAGGAGTGCGCTGATCGCGACCCCGATCTTGCCCCCGCCAACCAGAAGAACGTTTTTCATAATCTTGCCTCCATCGCCCGGAGATAGTGAAGGACAAAGTTGACGACGCGCAGGCGGCGAAGCGCCGGAGCTTGCAATCGCTTCCGGCGAATCGCAGGATAGTCCGGCGATCTGCCGGGACCGGACCATGCGCGACTCCGACAGCAAACTGCTGGCCCTATTGCGTGCCAATGCGCGCGAGCCGACCGCGTCGCTGGCACGCAAGCTGGGACTGGCGCGTTCCACCGTGCAGGAGCGCATCGCGCGACTGGAGCGCGAGGGTGCGATCAAGGGTTACACCGTCCGCCTTTCCGACGCC
>DATEZM010000147.1:0-2452 GCA_035255625.1 Rhizomicrobium sp.
GGAGACCATCGTTGCCGATGCGAGCTGGGCCTGGACCAAGCTCGGCTACATCGCGAGCGGCGCCGATGGCGCGTTTGCGTCGTCCAATCCGTCGGATGCGCTCGTCAGCCTCGCCTATGCACCCAAGCAGGCCTATCGCGCCAACGGCACCTGGGTGATGAACCGCAAGACCGAAAGCGTCATCCGCCGGTTCAAGGACACGACCGGCAACTACATCTGGCAGCCCGGCACCGCCGCCGGCCAGCCGCCGACGCTGCTGGGCTACGCGATCGCCGAAGCCGAGGACATGCCGGACATCGCCTCGGCAAGTTACTCCGTCGCATTCGGCGATTTCGCCCGCGGCTATCTCGTGGTCGACCGCGTCGGCATCCGCACCCTGCGCGATCCGTACTCGGCCAAGCCCTATGTCCTGTTCTACACGACCAAACGCGTCGGCGGCGGCGTACAGAACTACGAAGCGATCAAGCTGATGAAATTCAGCGCGTCGTAACCATCCGATCCTCCCTCGCGATAGCGGGGGAGGGGGACCGCCGAAGGCGGGGGAGGGGGCGGGTGCGCGTCCGCCCCCTCCACCATTCGCCTATGCAAGTGCTCCGGCGAATGGTCCCCCTCCCCCGTGAACACGGGGGAGGATCCATAAGGAAAATGCCATGCCCCTCACCCTCACCACCCCGCCCGCCTCCGAGCCGCTCACGCTCGCCGAGGCCAAAGCGCATCTGAAGGTCGACGTCACCGACGACGACGCGCTGATCGCGGCGCTGATCACCGCGGCGCGCGCTCGCGCCGAATGGCACACCGGCCGCGCCCTGATCACCCAGGGCTGGACGCTGCATCTCGACGCCTGGCCGTGCGATGGCCTCATCGAGATCCCGCTGCCGCCGCTGCAGAGCGTGACGTCGGTCACCAGCTACGCCCGCGATGACTCGGCGCTGGTGATGAGCCCGTCGCTCTACACGGTCGACACCTCGTCGGCGCCGGCGCGGCTGGCGCTCAAGCTCGGCGTCGTGCCGCCGGTCAATCTGCGCGCCATCGACGCCGTGCACATCGCCTTCACCGCCGGCTATGGCGACAGTGAAGCCCAGATCCCGTCGCTCCTGAAGGAAGCGATCCTCGAACTCGTCGCCTATCTCTACGAAAACCGCGGCGAAGCCCCGGCCGAATTGCCGCTCGCGCCGCTGGCGCTCCTTGCGCCATACTGCGTGCTCAAGCTCTGAGGGGGAACGACATGCGGCGTGCGATTTCGGCGGCGGCATTGGCTGCGGGCCTGCTCGGCTTCGGTGCAGGAGCTCATGCCGCCTGCGATTCCGGCACGCCGGACGCAAAGGCCGTCGCCTATACCGTAGCGGATGAGGATTCCGGCCGGGCGCTCGGCTTCAGTATCCGCATGGCCTATCTCGGCGAAATCCGCCGCTACGACAAACACCTCACGACGCGTGTGCCGGCCTGCAACGCCGCAACTTTCGCCATTGGCTCGCTGCACTATACGCTTCACGCGGACGACGGCAGCGTTTGGCCGCGCTCCGCTACCGGCGCAAACCGTTCCGATCCGCATGTGGTTCTCATGGCGACACCCAAGCCGGACGTGGCGATGCATGTTCTTCGGGCGACGACGGTGTCGATGGCTGCCGGCGGAGGCATCACCTATATCAAGCTCAAGCCGGAGGACATCGTCTATGTCCTCGTCGCGGGACCGGGCGACGACAAGCCGTGGTCGGTCTATGGCATGTTCGACCGCATTCCCGATACGCCGCGCCTGGCGCAGCTGATGTGCCAGGCGGTGATCGGAAGCCTGCCTGTGGCTGCGGAGTTTCGCATGACCGACACGACAGTTACCTTCAAGGATGTCTCGGCGCTCGCAGCCATGGCGGATCGCGGACACGACGGTGGTCCGTGCACCGTCCAACTCGCGCCCTGACGAATTAGAGACACTTCGAACCTGAACACGCGCGGCCCTCGGCCTGCGCGAAGGATCACACATGCTTTCGACTTTGACCCAGCGCGCCGCTCTGCTGGCGCTCACGCTGACGCCTGACGGCGGCGGCGGATTCGCCGAATCGTGGAGCGCCATCGCAGATGTGTGGATCGCGCTTGACGTCGTCAGCGCCACCGACACCGTTGGCGCCGACCGGCTGGAATCGCGCATCCGCCACCGCATGATCTTGCGCCGGCGCGACGATCTCGCCGCCGGCCAGCGTGTCCAGGTTGGCGCGCGACTCTTCCGCGTCCACGCCGTGCTCGATGGCGGCCCGCGCGATGCCTTCGTCGCCCTGCAATGCGAGGAATTGCCATGAGTGCCGCGAGCTGGGCCCTCCAGCAGGCGATCTTCGCGACGCTGTCGAGCGATGGCGATGTCGCCGATGCGGTCGGCGATCGCATCTTCGATTCGGTGCCGCGCGGCGCCGCCTTTCCGTACATCGTCATCGGCGACGACAAGGAAAGCGACTGGTCGACC
>DATEZM010000148.1:0-13152 GCA_035255625.1 Rhizomicrobium sp.
GGTCGACAAGCGCGAGGATGGCGGTTACGTCACGCCGGTCGATTGTGCCGGCGAAGACGCAACTTATGTCAGCCGCGTCCGCAAGGATCCCACTGTCGAGCACGGCCTGTCGCTATGGATCGTCGCCGACAATTTGCGCAAGGGCGCGGCACTGAACGCCGTGCAGATCGCCGAGTGTCTGATCAACCGCAAGCTATTGAGGGCGGCATGACGCCGGCCGAGTTCGCAGCCCTCGTGGCGCGCTTCGCCGCGGCCGCGACAGCCGGCGACGGGAAGGCACTTGCGCGTTGCTTCACGCCGGAAGGCACCTACTACGACTATATCTATGGCGCTCATACGGGTCGCAACAGCATCGCCGATATGCTGGAAAACCTCTTTCATCGCGACGCCGCACAGTACGACTGGACATTCTATGAGCCGGTCACCGATGGCCGCATCGGCTATGCCCATTCGCTATCGACCTTCGTCTCCAAGGTCTCGGAATTTGTGGGGCGCGAGGTGGTGATCGACGGCATCAGCCGCTTCGTTTTGAAGGACGGATTGATCGCCGAGTATCATGAGAGTGTGAACGGCGGTGTTGCACATGCGCAATTGGGCCTGGCCCCCGAGCGCATGGCGAAGGTGATGGCACGCTGGGGCAAGCGGTTGCGCGAGCGGGGTGATATCGAGGCCTACCGTGCGGCGGTTCGCGCACGCTACGCTGCCGCGTAAAGACTCAATTCTGAGCGGGATGGGGACAACATGACGACGATCAGGCCGCGGCGCTCGGTGCTCTACATGCCGGGCTCCAATGGGCGAGCGCTAGAGAAGGCGCGGACCCTGCCAGCGGATGCTTTGATCCTCGATCTCGAGGACGCGGTAGCGCCGGACGCGAAGGAGACCGCGCGGCAGCAGGTGTGCGAGGCGGTCAAGGCAAAGCGTTTCGGCAAGCGCGAGATCGTCGTGCGCATCAACGCGCTCTCGACCCCCTGGGGCGGGGCCGACCTCAAGGCGGCGGTCGACGCGCAACCCGACGCTATTTTGGTCCCGAAAATATCGAGTCCTGCGGATCTGCACGCAGTGGAAGAGCGGTTGATGCAGCAGCAGCATCCGAAAAACGCTACTCTGTGGGCGATGGTGGAGACACCTGCCGCGATCCTGAACATCGCGGCAATCGCGGCCTCGTGTGGCCGGCTCGCGGCGTTTGTGATGGGGACCAACGATCTCATCAAGGAAATACGCGGTGTCCATACCCAGGATCGCGCCAACCTTGCGGCAGCGTTGAGCCTGTCTGTACTGGCGGCACGCGCCAATGGGCTCGCTGTGATCGACGGCGTCTACAACGACATCGCCAATGCCGACGGATTCAAGGCCTGCTGCGAGCAGGCGCGCGCCTTCGGCTTTGATGGCAAGACGCTGATCCATCCCTCCCAAGTCGAACCCTGCAACGCGGTATTCGCGCCATCGGCGATGGAGGTCGAGGACGCACGCAAGCTGTTGGCGGCTTTCGATCTGCCGGAGAACAAAGGCAAAGGCGCGATCAAGCTCGACGGCCGGATGGTGGAGTTGCTGCATGCCGAGATCGCACGCGGCACGGTCGCCATGGCCGACGCGATCACCGCGCTCGAGAGGTACTGACGTGAGGACCAATCCCGGCAATTTCTTCGAGGATTTCCATATTGGGCAAAGGATCGTGCATGCAACGCCACGCACACTGACCCAGGGCGATGCAGCGATGTATCAGGCGTTATACGGATCGCGCTTCGCGATTCAATCGTCGGACGTCTTCGCGCAGACCGTCGGTCTCCCGCGCAGCCCTCTCGATGACCTGCTCGTATTTCATACCGTGTTCGGCAAGTCCGTGGCCGACATCTCGCTGAACGCCGTCGCCAATCTGGGCTACGCCGAAGGCCGGTTTCTGAAGCCGGTCTATCCGGGCGAGACGCTGTCGGCGCATTCCGAGGTAGTCGGGCTCAAGGAGAACTCCAACCGCCAGACCGGCGTCGTCTATGTCCGCACCACCGGCATGAACGAGAAGGATGAGGGCGTGCTCACCTATGTGCGCTGGGTGATGGTGCGTAAGCGCGATCCGGAAGCCGCTGTGGCGGCAGCGGCCGTGCCGAAGCTTGCCGCAGCCGTCGCGGTCCAGGATTTGCGCGTTCCCGCGCACCTGAATTTCGACACGCTGTTCGAGACGTCGCAGTCGGGCTCGCGCGATCGCTGGGACGACTACGCCATCGGCGAGAGGATAGACCATGTCGACGGCGTCACCGTCGAAGAAGCCGAGCACATGATGGCGACACGACTCTACCAGAACACGGCGCGGGTGCATTTCAACCAGTTCGCCGAGGGCCAGGGCCGTTTCGGGCGGCGATTGATCTATGGTGGGCACGTCATCAGCCTGGCGCGCGCGATCTCGTTCAACGGACTCGCCAATGCCGTCGCCATTGCCGGCGTCAATGGTGGGCGGCACGTCAACCCGCTGTTTGCAGGCGACACTGTGTTCGCCTGGAGCCAGGTGATCGACAAGCAGATGTTGGGCCATCGCAAGGACGTCGGATTTCTGCGGCTGCGCCTGGTTGCGACCAAGAACCTGCCTTGCACAGAATTTCCCGATCGCAGCAGCGATGGCGTCTACCCGGATGACGTAATCCTTGATTTCGACTACTGGGCGGTGATGCCGCGCGCATGAGCCTTATCGAACGCTATCGTGCCGCCATCGCACAGGGTGAATTGAAGCAGGACGCTGCACAGGGACGCGCAACTGCGAGGCTCGCGGCGCTGGCGAAAGCCTTGAAATCCTACAAGCCCGGCCGGCGGCTATTCTTCGCTTCGGCGCGACCGCCACGTGGAATCTACCTTTGGGGCGATGTCGGGCGCGGCAAGTCGATGCTGATGGATCTGTTCTTCGCCGAAGCTCTCGTGGCGGAGAAAAGGCGCATTCATTTCAACGAGTTCATGGCCGACACGCATGCCGCGATCCATGCCGAGCGCCAGCGGGCCGGATCGAGCGATCCCATCCCGCCGGTGGCGCGCGCGATTGCGGAGGCGGCGCGGCTATTATGCTTCGACGAGTTCCAGGTAACCGATGTGGCAGACGCCATGATCCTGGGCCGGCTGTTCGAGCAGCTCTTCCAGCGCGGCGTGGTCGTCGTGGCAACATCGAACGTCGCACCGGACCGGCTCTATGAAGCGGGCCTCAATCGTCAGCTCTTCCTGCCCTTCATTGCGGAGTTCAAGCAGCGCCTCGACGTGCTCGAGCTGGATGGCGCCGTGGACTACCGCCTGCACCGCATTTCGGGCTTGAGCACTTATATCCATCCGCTCGGGCCGGCGGCTGACGCTGCGATGGACGCGACATGGTTCAAGCTGACCGACCGAAAACAGGGCGCACAGCAGAACCTGACGATTCTGGGGCGCGTTTTGCGTGTGCCACAGGCGGCGAAGGGCGTCGCGCGGTTCGACTTCACCGATCTTTGCGCCCAGCCGCTGGCGGGAGCGGACTATCTCGCCGTAGCGCGCGCCTTCCACACCGTACTGATCGACCGTGTCCCGAGACTGGGGCCGAGCCAGCGCGACGAGGCGCGGCGCATTGTGCTGTTGATCGACACGCTATACGACGAGGGCGTCAAGTTGATCTGCTCCGCCGAAGCAGAGCCCGGCGAGCTTTATGTCACCGGCGATGGCGTCGACACCTTTCGCCGCACCGTTTCCCGACTGCATGAAATGCAGAGCGAAGACTATCTGAAGCGCGGCCATGGCATTCACGGTAACGCCACAGAGCTTGTATGATCCCGCGCAATGCTGAGACAACTCATCGTCACTGCCCTTTTCATCTTCGCGATACTGGTCGTCTATCGCTATCGCTTCTGGATCGTCGCGCAGCTGAAGCGGTTCGATGCGGCGAACGTGCGCCGGATCGCCGAGCAGGAGCGCGATCGCGCCGATCCGCTGGCACATTACCGGCACACGCTGCGCGTTGCCGAAGAACAGGTCGAGACGGTGCACGAGATCACCGAGCCGGACGAGCGGCTCGGCACCTCTTCGACGCGCTATCTGTTCGAGGGCGAGCGTTTCGCGAGTCGCGCCGAGGCCGAGCGCGTTCGCGCCGAGAAGGTCCGCGCCATCGCGCGAGGCTATTACCAGGATCTTCCGATCGCCCTGGCAGAGCGGCGCAAGGATAAGCTGAACTGAGTTTCGCGTGCCAACGATGCACTTATTTTGGGGGCGCATCTGACGAGGCGCTTAGGCCGCCTCGCCGCGCATTAACCGGGGTAACCGTCCCACGTCGCCGCCGGCATGACGCATGAAAAAGCGGCGAGCGGGGCCGATCGCGTCGACGAGCCCCATGCCGGCATCGCGCAACAGGCGCAATGGCATGATATCGTTGGAGAAAAGACGGTTCAGTCCATCGGTCGCCGTGGACAACGCCAGCGAATCGAAGCGGCGCCAGCGTTCGTATTTGCGAAGCGCATCGAGAGCGCCGATGTCGAGGCCGAGCGAGGCCGCATCGACGATGACATCGGCAAGCGCGGCAGCGTCCTTCAGACCGAGGTTCAACCCCTGCCCCGCGATCGGATGGATGCCGTGCGCGGCATCGCCCACCAGCGCGAAGCGCGGCTTCACGAAGCCGCGGGCGAGATGGAATTTCAGCGGATAGGACCAGCGCGGTCCTGCCGCCTTCGTGGCACCCAGGTGCGTGCCGAAACGCCGCTCGATTTCACGGTCGAAGCTATCGGCGTCGAGCGCCATCATCCTCGGCGCCACCTTCTCGTCCTCGGTCCACACCAAAGACGACCTGTTGCCAGTCATCGGTAAGATCGCGAACGGCCCGGACGGCAGGAAATGCTCATATGCCACGCCTTCGTGCGGCTTCTCGTGCGCCACCGTGGTGACGATGCCCCACTGCGGATAGGACCAGCCCACGACGCGGAGGCCCATCTGCTCGCGCATCTCCGACTCGCGACCATCGGCAGCGATGGCGAGCGTTGCCTCGACGCTCTCGCCATTCGAGAGACGGGCACTGATACGGCGGGCCCCAGCGGTCAGGTCGATTACGGCGGCCGGCGCGATCAGGCGCAGATTGGGCAGCGTGTTGGCGACGGCGAACAGGCCCGTGCGGGTATGGCGATTCTCGACAATGTGCCCAAGCGAGTCGTGGCCGATCTCGGCGGAATCGAAGTGCAGCGAGAACCGCGAGGGCTCGCCACTCAGTGGCGCATCGGTGACCAAGATGTCTCGGATCGGCTGCGCGTCGGCTTGCAGATGCCCCCAGACGCCCAGGGCCTGGAACATGCGAACCGAAGCATAGGCGAGCGCGCTGACCCGGCCGTCGAAGGCGGCATTCAAAGCCGCCGCCTGTGGCACCGGATCGGCAACCACGACAGACAGGCCCGTTTTGGCGAGCGCAATGGCCAAGGTAAGCCCCACCATGCCGCCGCCGCCGATGAAGACCTCGCACTCCATGGCGCGAGCCTAGACCTTTCCCCCGCCGTTGGAATCGCGCGGAATTGCCACTCCCAAAGCGATGCCTAGTTTTTCGGCAGGTAATAGTTTTGCGGCGCAGAAATAAGCACCATTTCGGCTCCAGATGTGGGCGGCGGCCCTCTGGAAGAGAAATTACATTTTGAATCAATGCCTTATGGTTTCGCTGCATCGCGGCACGTTTCTTGATGAAGTGTTAACGCCCGGTGCGTTCCGGGGGCGATTAACCATGGAAGGACTACAGATGAAGCTCATCACGGCGATCATCAAACCCTTCAAGCTCGATGAGGTCCGCGAGCAACTTTCGGCGTTGGGCGTGCAGGGCATGACCGTCACCGAGGTCAAGGGCTACGGGCGACAGAAGGGACATACCGAAATCTACCGCGGCGCCGAATACGCCGTGAGCTTCCTGCCGAAGCTCAAAATCGAGGTCGCCATAAAAAGCGAAATGGCCGAGGCGGTGATCGAAGCGATCACCTCGAAGGCCAAGACCGGCCAGATCGGCGATGGAAAAATCTTCGTCACGCCGCTGGAACAGGTCGTGCGCATTCGCACCGGGGAGATCGACGGCGATGCGCTGTGACATGGACACGAAGGCATTGGGATCCACGAAGGGGAGTTTCGATATGAGTCTGGCGAAATTGAAGCGGGTGGGAATCGGCCTCGGCGCCGGTCTCGGGGCATTGGCCGTGACGACCGGCTCGGCACTGGCAGCGGCACCGCCGCCCGATCCGCTGAACTCCGGCGACACCGCCTGGATGATCACGTCGAGCGCGCTGGTGCTCCTGATGACCATCCCGGGCCTGGCACTGTTTTATGCCGGCATGGTGCGCAAGAAGAACATCTTGGCGACCGCAGCGCAGAGCTTCGGCGCGACCGCGATCATCACCGTGCTGTGGATGGTGATCGGCTATTCGGTGGCGTTCACGACCCATGTCGGCGCCGACGGCAAGCCCGACCAGCTCAACCAGTTCATCGGAAGCTTCAATCAGTTCATGCTGTTCAACATGAGTCTGAAGAGCATCAACCCGCTTGCCGGCACGATCCCCGAGTCGGTCTACATGTTCTTCCAGATGACCTTCGCTATCATCACCCCGGCGCTCATCGCCGGCGCGATCGCGGACCGCATGAAGTTTTCCGCCTTCATATGGTTCATGTCGCTGTGGCTGCTGCTGATCTATGTCCCCATCGCGCATTGGGTGTGGGGCGGCGGCTTCCTCGGGGCTTGGGGTGCGCTGGACTACGCCGGCGGCACGGTGGTGCACCTGAACGCAGGCACGGCAGGCCTTGTTGCCTGCCTGATGCTCGGCAAGCGCGCCGGCTACGGCACCGAGAACATGGCGCCGCACAATCTGCTCTTCGCCCTGATCGGCGCCTCGCTGCTTTGGGTCGGCTGGTTCGGCTTCAACGCCGGTTCGGCGACATCGGCGGGCTACAATGCCGGCATGGCGGCAGCAGCGACGCAGATCGCCACGGCCGCCGCGGCGCTCGGCTGGATGTTCGCCGAGTGGATCATCTCCGGCAAACCGTCCGTGCTTGGCATGATCTCCGGCGCGGTGGCGGGCCTTGTCGCGATTACGCCGGCGTCAGGCTTCGTCGACGGCTTCGGCGGTCTGGTTATCGGGGTGTCGGCGGGCGTGGTCTGCTACTTCGCTTCGGTCTACGTGAAGAAGTGGCTTGGCTACGACGACGCGCTCGACACTTGGGGCGTGCACGGCGTGGGCGGCGCGCTTGGCGCTATGCTGACCGGCGCTTTCGCCAAGAAGGCGATCAATGCGGCTGGCGCACCGAATGGTGGCTGGCTGTTTGACGGCAACGGTCACCAGATGCTGATCCAGTTCTACGACGTAGCCATCGTCTTCGTGTACTGC
Organism: Rhizomicrobium sp.; assembly: GCA_035255625.1. GTDB lineage: Bacteria > Pseudomonadota > Alphaproteobacteria > Micropepsales > Micropepsaceae > Rhizomicrobium. The sequence goes on from DATEZM010000148.1 coordinate 7,335, forward strand.
GGTATCGGCACCTTCATCATCCTCAAAGTGATCGACATGATCGTGGGCCTGCGTGTCTCCCATGAGGTCGAGGTCGAAGGTCTCGACATCAATCTCCATGGAGAAACGGTACACGGCTGATCTCCCGTTTCCTCAACAGGGGCGCTCCGAAGGGAGCGCCCTTTTTGTTTGTAGTGGTGACTCTGCCCCCGGGGCGGACGACAATGCATCGACCTCCCCACAGGGGAGAGGTAAGAAGGGGCTATGCTTTTCCCCGGCCGGCTCTCCGAATTGCCTCCTTCCGCTTTCGCCAAGTTGGCGGCGCTGCTCGATCCGGTGACGCCGGGCAAGCCGCCGATCAGCCTGGCGGTGGGCGATCCGAATGGCGCGGTGCCACCGTTTGTCATCGAGGCGATGGCGCGGCACACGCACGAATTCGGCACCTATCCGCCGATCAATGGCAGTCCCGAATGGCGCGAGGCGGCAGCGGGTTGGCTGACGCGCCGCTTCAAGCTCGCACCCAGCTCGATCGATGCCCAGAAAAATCTTTTGCCGCTGAATGGCACGCGTGAGGGATTGTTTCTTGCCGCCTTCACGGTGATGCCAGAGACCAGGGCCGGTCAGCGCCCGGCCGTGCTGCTGCCCAACCCGTTCTACCAATGCTACGCCGCTGCGGCTCTGTCCGCTGGTGGCGAACCAGTGTTCGTTCCGGCAACCGCGGCGACCGGCTTCCTGCCCGATTACGCGTCACTGCCCAGATCTGTATTGGAGCGAACGGCGGTCGCCTACATTTGCTCGCCGTCCAATCCCGAAGGCGCCTGCGCCAGTGAGGAATATTGGCGCACGCTGTTCGTGTTGGCGGACAGATACAACTTCGCGGTATTCGCCGACGAGTGCTATGCCGACATCTATCTCAAAAGAGAGCCGGTGAGCGCACTGCCGATGCGCGGCGCGCCCTATGAACGCTTACTCACCTTCCATTCGCTATCCAAGCGGTCCGGCTTACCAGGCCTGCGTTCCGGCATTGTCGCGGGCGACGCGAGGATGATCGAGCGCTTCCGCCAGTTCCGCAACTACGCAGGGCCACAGGTGCCGTTGCCCATCATCGCCGCGTCCGCGGCGGCGTGGCGCGACGAGGCACATGTCGAAGCCAACCGCGCGATCTATCGCGAGAAATTCGCTGCCGCGCGCCGCATGCTCGGCAATCGCTTGCGCGTGCCCGAGGGCGGCTTCTTCCTCTGGCTCGATGTCGGCAACGGCGAGGAAACGGCGCTCAGGGTATGGCGCGAGGCAGGCGTGCGGACGTTGCCAGGCGCCTTTATGGGACGAGAAGTGATCGCTGGAAAAACCCAGTCAAACCCTGGGTTTCCATACATTCGCGTCGCGCTTGTTAACGAGGTGTCAACCATTATGGCAGCACTCGAACGGATGGTCGAAGTCATTTGATTGGCGCGCACCGGCCCCGCCGGCTACGCGAAGGGAGCTTGCATGAGTCAGGCAACGCGTCGAGTGATGGCGGGCGGCGTCTACCAGCCACGCTCGCGCGGCGCCGCGATGGCGGACGCGCTGGCTGACGCCCGCCGTTCGCTGGCGCGGCTGTTCCAGATGCTAGCGATGCGCGGCGCCGGCGCCCTGCTCTTCCTCGGCAGCTTGGCCGCTCTTGTCGCTCTTGTGAGCTACGACCCGTCGGACCCATCCTGGAACAACGCGACAGGTGCGAGCACCGCCAATTGGTTTGGCGGTATGGGCGCAATGGCGGCCGACATGCTGCTGCAGGCCTTCGGGATTGCCGCAATCGCAGCGCTGGCGCCACCGTTGGTGTGGGGAATTAGGGCCCTCAGCGGATTGCACCTGAAACATGCGATGTGGCGCGCATTCGCCTGGCCGCTCGGCACTGTGCTGACAGCGGCAGGGCTGGGCATCGTGCCGGCTTTTGCAAGCTTGCCGGCGCAGAATGGCGGTCTTATCGGTATTGCGGTGGGTGCGCTTTCAGCCCATGTCGGACAAGTCTATGGCCAGGGCTGGATCGCGATCGCGCTACCGCTGCTTCTGCTTCTGGGCGGCTTGCCACTCTCTTTCTTTGCTACCGGACTGAGGCTGACGCCGATCCTGCGCGGCATGGCGAACGTGCCGGCGGCAGCGATATGGGCGAGCTCGCTGCTCAAGATGCCGGAATTCTCATTTCGGCGTGCGCGGGATTACGACGAAGAAGACGACGAACCGGCGTTCGACGACGATATCGAACACGACGATGGCGCCTATGCCCTGGATGTCGCGCCCGAACCGATTGCAGCTGCCAGGCTGGCCGAGCGGCGCGAGAGCCGCATCAAGCGCGAGGAAGCGAAGAAAGCGCTGGCGACCGGCAAACGCGGACGCCAGCCGGCGCTCGACTTGGTGTCGGGCGAATACCAGCTTCCGGCTTTGACTCTGCTGGCCGAACCCATCGTGGTGCACGACGCAGCGGCGCTCTCCGATGAGGCGTTGGAAGAAAACGCACGCATGCTCGAGGCGGTCCTAACCGACTTCGGCGTCAAGGGCCGCATCATGGCGGTACGTCCGGGACCGGTAGTGACGCTCTACGAGTTCGAGCCGGCCGCCGGCGTCAAATCCTCCCGCGTGATCAGCCTTGCCGACGACGTGGCACGCTCCATGTCGGCGGTAGCGGCGCGCATCGCGGTTATCCCTGGTCGCAACGTCATCGGCATCGAGCTGCCCAATCACACGCGCGAGACCGTCTATCTGCGCGAGATGCTGGCGAGCGCCGAATATGACAAGGCGCGCGCGCCTCTCACTCTGGCGCTCGGCAAGACCATCGGCGGCGAGCCCGTGATGGCCGACCTCGCCAAAATGCCCCATCTCCTGGTTGCAGGCACCACTGGTTCGGGCAAGTCGGTGGGCCTGAATACGATGATCCTGTCGCTACTCTACCGGATGACCCCGGAGCAGTGCCGGCTGATCATGATCGATCCCAAGATGCTCGAACTGTCCGTGTATGACGGAATTCCGCATCTGCTGTCACCCGTCGTCGTGGACCCCAAGAAGGCGGTCGTTGCGCTTAAATGGGCAGTGCGGGAAATGGAAGACCGCTACCGCAAAATGTCCAAGCTCGGCGTGCGCGGCGTCGAGGCGTTCAACGACCGGATACGTAAGGCTCGCGACAAGGGCGAGAAGCTCAAGCGCACAGTGCAAACCGGCTTTGACCGTGAGACCGGCAAGCCCGTGTACGAAGACGAAGTGCTCGAGCTCGAACCGATGCCCTACATCGTCGTCATCGTCGACGAGGTGGCGGACCTCATGATGATCAGTGGCAAGGAGATCGAGGGTGCGGTGCAGCGGCTGGCGCAGATGGCGCGCGCCGCCGGCATCCATCTGATCGCAGCGACGCAACGCCCATCGGTCGATGTGATCACCGGCACGATCAAAGCGAACTTTCCGACCCGCATTTCCTTCCAGGTGACGAGCAAGATCGACAGCCGCACCATCCTGGGCGAACAGGGCGCCGAGCAGCTTCTGGGAGCAGGCGATATGCTCTACATGATGGCAGGCGGGCGCATCCGCCGCATTCACGGACCCTTTGTCACCGACCATGAGGTCGAGGACGTCGTGCGCTTCCTGAAGACTCAGGGTACGCCGTCCTATCTAGACGCCGTCACCGAGGAACTCGACGAGGAGAGCGACGATCCTTATGCCCTAATGGGTGCAGGCGGCGGCAATTCGGAGTCGGGCGACGATCTCTACGACAAGGCGCTCGCGATAGCAGCGCGCGAGCGGAAGGCAACGACCTCCTATCTCCAGCGCCGGCTGCAGATCGGTTACAACAAGGCGGCAAGCCTGATCGAGCGCATGGAGCATGACGGCGTGGTTTCGCGCCCCAATCACAAGGGCCTTCGCGAAGTCCTGCTGCCGGAAGGGCACGACTTATAGGTCGGGGTCTACTGCAATCGGCGCTGGCGCGCGTTAGACTCCCGCGATTTCCCAATTCCGGAGAATTTCATGCCCTATATCGACGATACCTTGGGCCAGGGCGAGCGGCTGATCGCCCGGGCGCATTTTCACTGGTGGTACAGCCTGAAGGCCTGGCTGGCGCTGATTTTTCTCGGCTGGTGTCTCGTCGGCATCGTGATCTTTGTCGCGATGATGGTGCGCAAATGGACCACGGAGATCGGGGTCACAACCCATCGCTTCGTCGAAAAGGAGGGGCTTTTCAGCCTTAAAACTTTCGAAGTGGCGCTACCCAATATTGAGGGCGTTCGCGTTACGCAGAATCTCTGGGGCCGGATGCTCGGCTATGGCCATTTGCGCATCGAAGGCACCGGCGTGGACCATGTCGACCTGCCCAATATCGCCGACCCGCTTGCTTTTCGCGCTGCACTCGAAACGGCGAAGTCGGGTGGCCGCTAGGCCGCGCGCCGCAAAATCGGCTACGCTGGCCGCGCTTCGGGGGGATTTCGCATGCGCAAGATTTTCATTCTGGCCGGCGCGATCACGCTGGTCTCGCATGTGGCAGCCGCCGCCGATGCCAGCAACGGCAGGGCACTGTTTGCACGCTGCGCAGCGTGCCACACGGTCGCCAAGGGCGGCGGCAACGGATTGGGGCCGAATCTGTTTGGCGTGGTGGGGCGCAAGGCTTCATCGCTACCGAACTTCTCTTACTCGCCCGCGCTGAAAGGCAGCGGCATTACCTGGACCAATGACAAGCTGACGGTGTGGATCACCAATCCGGCCAAGGTGGCACCCGGCACGCGCATGGCGTTCGGGGGTATCTCCAATCCGGCGCAGGTTGCCGACGTGGTAGCCTATCTCGACACGCTCAAATAACGGCCTCAATATGCGGCGGAATGACGCGGATTCGGACGAAATGCTGCGCTGCAACCAAAAAATCTGAGGGATTCGTTGCTCTTGTTTCCTCAAGGAAACCGGAATGACGGTTCGTTGACACGAGCCCGGCGCCAGTCCTAGTTTTTGCGCCGCAAAAAGAGGGGGCGGAACACCAAGAGCGCAGGCTGAACGCCTACGCCGCCGCCAAACCAACCGCCTCGTTCAGGGATTTTCGAAGCTCATGAAAGTGCTGGTGCCCGTCAAGCGGGTGATCGACTACAACGTCAAGGTTCGCGTGAAGGCGGACCAGACAGGCGTGGACCTCGCCAACGTCAAGATGTCCATGAACCCGTTCGACGAGATTTGCGTCGAAGAGGCGGTGCGCCTGAAGGAAAAGGGCAGGGCGACCGAAGTCATCGCTGTCTCCATCGGACCGCAACAGGCCTCCGAGACCATCCGCACCGCGCTCGCCATGGGCGCCGACCGCGGCATCCTGGTGAAGACCGATCAGGAGGTCGAGCCCCTGGCGGTCGCAAAGATCCTGAAAGCCATATGCGACGCCGAGAAGCCGATGCTGGTCATCGCCGGCAAACAGGCCATCGATGACGATTCCAACCAGACCGGCCAAATGCTGGCGGCGCTGCTGGGCTGGGCGCAGGGCACCTTCGCCCACAAGCTCGAACTCGGCGACGCCGACGCGAAGATCGAGCGCGAGATCGACGGCGGGTTGCAGACCGTGGACGTGAAACTGCCGGCGGTGATGACCGTCGATCTGCGCCTCAACGAGCCGCGTTATGCCTCGCTGCCCAACATCATGAAGGCGAAGAAGAAGCCGATTGGCGAGAAAACACCGGCCGGCTATGGGGTCGAGGTGGCGCCGCGCCTCAAGATCTTGAAAACTTCCGAACCGCCGGGGCGCAAATCGGGTGCCAAGGTCGGGTCCGTGGCGGAACTCGTCGCCAAGCTCAAAAACGAAGCAGGGGTTCTGTGATGACGGTGCTGCTCATCGCCGAGATCAACA
>DATEZM010000149.1:0-5921 GCA_035255625.1 Rhizomicrobium sp.
CGGCGGCGGTGTCACCGCCGTTGAATTGTTTCAACAGGCTCGGCAGCACCGGCACCATGATGCCGATCGACATCGCACAAGCGACGGCGCTGGCAAAGATGAAGCCGAACGCCGCGGCACGGCGCCCGGACGCGGGCTCGGCAGCGTCGGTCATGCCGCAATGATGGTCCATGGCGCTGCGTCAGGCAATCGCCTGTCGCTCGACAGCGTGTCGCCTCGCCACTAGCGTCCGGCAGGGCGGAGAATCGGGGAGGTTTCATGCGCTTGCTGAAAATCGGCGCGATCGCGCTTGCGGTGATCGTGTTGCTGGGTCTTGCCGGCATCATCGCCGCTGACCGGCTGGCGCAGCCTGCTCCACCCAATCCGTCGGTCTTCATTGCCAAGGCCGCGCACTACGACGTCCGCATCCGTCGCGATTCCTGGGGCGTTCCGCACATACTGGGTAAGACGGACGCCGATGTCGCGTTCGGCCTGGGCTTTGCGCATTCGGAGGATGATTTCGCGACCATCCAGGACGTCGCGCTCGCCAGCCGCGGCCAGCTTGGAGCATCGCAAGGGCTGAAGGGCGCGACCACCGACTATCTCGTTCACCTCTTCCGCGTCTGGGAGAACATCAACGCGCGCTACGAAAGCGATCTGCCGGTGGATGTGCGCCGGGTGATCGAAGCCTATGCCGACGGCGTCAACTATTACGCGGCTCTGCATCCGGACAAGGTCAAAGACGGTCTCCTGCCGCTCACCGGCAAGGACGTCACCGCCGGTTTTGTCTTCAAGACACCGTTCTTCTACGGACTCGATTCGCTGTTGCGGAAGCTCAACACCGAGACGGGTGGAAAGCCGCTGCCGGAAATCGGATCGAACGGTCTCGCTGTCGGTCCGCATCGCTCTGCCGACGGCGCCACGCGGCTGCTAGTCAATTCGCACCAGCCCTATGAAGGGCCCGTCTCCTGGTATGAGGTCGTGTTGCAATCGGGCGAAGGCTGGCACGTCGCCGGCGGGCTGTTTCCCGGCTCACCCTTCATGCTGCATGGTCATAACGAGCATCTGGGTTGGGCCAATACCGTCAACAGTCCCGATCTCGCCGATGTCTATCGACTGACGATCAATCCCGCCAACGACAATCAATATCTGCTCGACGGCAAATGGCGCGATTTCGAGAAGAGCGATGCGGCGATCCGGGTGAAGCTGTTCGGACCGATCTACTGGACCTTCCATCGTGACGTTTTGTGGTCGGCGCAGGGACCGGTGTTCAAAACCGATCACGGCGTGTTCGCCGTGCGCTATGCAGGCATGAACGAGATCCGCCAGGTGACGCAATACTTTCGCTTGAACAAGGCGCGCGATCTCGGTGAATGGAAAGCAGCGATGAAGCTGCAGGCGCTGCCCAGTATCAACTACATCTATGCCGACGAACATGGGACGATCGGCTATGTCTACAACGCCCAGTTCCCGGTGCGGAAAGAGGGCATCGACTGGCACGGATTCATTCCCGGCGACCGCTCGGATCTGATCTGGCACCGCTATCTTCCGTTCGACCGGCTACCGCAATTGTGGAATCCGCCTTCCGACTTCGTCTTCAATTCCAACAACACGCCATTTCAGGCCACAGCACCTCAGGACGATCTGAAGCCGGCTGACTTCTCCAAGACCCTTGGCATCCAGACCAATATGACCAATCGCGCGATGCGCGCGCTGGAGACCTTCGGCGCCGACAAGGCGATCACCGCGGATGCTTTCCGCCGCTACAAGTTCGACTTGAGCTACAGCGTCCACTCCGACATCGCGCGGTTGGTCTCCGAAGTGCTCGCGGCCAATCCGGCCGGCGACGGCGATCTGAAGGAAGCCCAGCGCATCCTGCGGAGCTGGGATCGCCGCACCGACATTCATAACCGCGGCACCGCCTTGGCGGTATTGACGGGCGTGCGCGCCGCACCGGAGGAGCCGGGCGGACCTTGGAAAGAACCGCCGCTGGCGGCATTGAGGGAAGCGATCGCGATTCTCAAGACGCATTTCGGCCGGCTCGACCCGGAATGGGGCCAGATCAACCGCTTCCGGCGCGGCACACTCGATTTGCCGATCGATGGTGGCCCCGACGTCTACCGCGCCGTCTATGGCAAGCAGCAGGACGACGGCACGCTGACCGCGGTCGACGGCGACACCTTCATCATGTTCGTGACCTGGGATCGCAACGGCAAACTATCCTCGCAGAGCGTCCACCAGTTCGGCTCGGCGACGCTCGACTCTGCGTCGCCGCACTATGCCGACCAGTCTCTGCTCTTCGTGAAGATGCAGATGAAGCCCGTCTGGTTTACCGAGGCCGAACTCAAGGGTCACGTCACGCGTGACTACCGGCCCGGACAATAGAAAGGGCCGGCAGGCAGCCGGCCCTGTTCTCATACAAATGCGAAGCGCTACTGACCGTTGCTCGGCGTGTTGGTGTCCGATTTGTCCGGTGCGGGCGTCGGCTGCGCTGGTGCGCTGGTCTGCATGCCATTGGTGTTGCTTACCGCTGCACCGCCGGTGGCCTGCGCATTGGCCAGCGATTGCGCATTCAGCTGGTCGGTCTGCCGGATTTCCTCCGGCGTGGCTGGGTGATGCGTGAAGGCGAAGGCCGGCGCGATGCCGAGCAGGCTCGTCATGGCAACCGCTGCGGCGCCGCCCAATGCGAATGTCCTGATGTTCATGGCAAACTCCTTTGGAGCCCCGCCTAGGAGAGAACGTCGCTGCGCCGCGTGTGTTCCGATGCGAGTGATGGCGATTTTGCGGCGACGTTCCCGGAACTCGCGTGAAATTCTGCCGTTTCCTTGATCAAAGGAGACCACGATGCCTAGGGGTGACAAATCGAGCTACACGAACAAACAGAAGCGCCAAGCCGAGCATATCGAGGAAGGCTACGAGAAACGCGGCACGTCCACCAAGGAAGCCGAGCGGCGCGCTTGGGCCACAGTCAACGCAGAGACCCATGGCGGTAAGAAGAGCGGCTCGGGCCGTGGCCGCAGCGAAAGCCATGCAGCCTCGCGCAAGGGTGGCCGCCTCGGTGGCACCGCGTCTTCGAAACGCAGCGCGTCAGCGCGGTCGGCTTCTGCCAAAAAGGCCGCGGCCACGCGCAAGCGGCGCGCGCGCTAACCGCGAATGAGGAACCGTGCCACGCGCGGCGTGTTCCCACTTCGACTTGTTTGAAAGGATTTCATCATGTTGGGTACGATTCTCATCGTCGTTCTGCTCTTGCTTCTCTTCGGCGCGTGGCCGTCTTGGCCGTACAGCCGCGGCTGGGGCTATTACCCGAGCAGCGGACTGGGGCTGATTCTGGTTGTGGTGCTCGTCCTCGTGTTGTTGGGGCGATTCTGAAGCGTGCAATGACCAAGAAAAAACTCATCGAAGATATCGTGCACGAGCCTCAACGCTTCCACCGCGCCCCATTGGACGTAGTGCGCGACAGGCGCTTCAGCGACGAGGAGCGGCTCGAAATTCTCACGGCCTGGGAGCGCGAGATTCGCGAGCGGGACGGCGAAGACGAAACCCAACGGCTGCTCCTCGTCACAAACGCCCGCGAGGAGGTTGAGCGGCGCATCCGGCCGGCGGGCCGGCAAGGAGTGTGATATGTCCGCCGCTGGCAATCAGACCCCCAAACGTGTCGTTCCCACCGAGTTGGCTCGCCAAGGCGAAACCAGCGGCCATGTCCGCCTGGTTTTGCGCATCAGCCTGGCGCTGGCGGTGATCGCCGGCGTCGTCCTCTGGTCGGTGTATTTCCTTTAGCGGCCGCGCATACCGCTTCTCTTGACGCCGTGGCGCGCTATTGCCACCAAGGCGGCCCAGGAGAACTGCGTGCCCGCTGTCGAGCTGTCCATCGTCCTTCCGACCTACAAAGAACGCGATAACGTCGCCGAGCTCGTGCGCCGGCTGGGTGCGGCCCTGCAAGGGGTCGCCTGGGAAGCGATCTTCGTCGACGATGACTCCCCTGACGGCACGGCGGAGACCGCCAAGGCGATTGCAATCCTTGACCGGCGCGTGCGCTGCCTGCGGCGGGTCGGCCGCCGCGGCCTGGCCGGCGCCTGCATCGAGGGCATACTGTCTTCCAGCGCTCCCTATGTGGCGGTGATGGATGCCGATCTCCAGCACGATGAACGCGCGCTGGTGGCCATGCTCGAGCAGCTGCGCACGGGGACCTGTGACCTCGTCGCGGCCAGCCGCTATATCGCCGGCGGCAGCGCCGAATCGTTCGACAAGTCGCGCGGACAGCTGAGCCACCTCGCCACGAGAATTACGCAGAAGATACTTAACGTCCCGCTCTCCGATCCGATGAGCGGCTTTTTCATGTTGCGCCGCGATCGCTTCGACGCCATCGCCGGACGACTCTCGCCGGCGGGGTTCAAGATCCTGCTCGATGTCGTTGCCACTGCCGGGCCTTCATTGCGCGTCGCGGAGCAGTCCTATGTCTTCGGCAAGCGTGAGCAGGGCGAGAGCAAGTTCAACATCCAGATCGGCGTCGAGTTTCTGGGATTGATCTTCGCAAAGTTGACCGGCGATCTCGTCGAACCGCGCTTTCTCTTCTTCATGCTGGTGGGCGCCACCGGCCTGATCGTCCATCTGATGGCCTTGAAGGTCGCGCTGCTGAGCGGTGCGCAACCCTTCTATGTCGCCCAGGCGATCGCGACCTTCGTCGCGCTGACAAGCAATTTCGCCCTCAACAACGAGCTCACCTATCGCGACCGGCGCCTGAAGGGACTTTCGATGCTGTCGGGCTTCGTCGTGTTCTGCCTGTTCTGCTCCGTCGGCGCGCTGACCAATGTCGGAATCGCCAACTGGCTCTATTCGGAAGAGTCGGTGTGGTGGGTCGCGGGCCTCGCCGGCGCGGTGATGGGCGCTTTGTGGAACTACGCAATGTCGAGCCTGTTCGTCTGGCGCACGCGATGACGCCCCGGCGCATCTTCGTCGCCATTGCTGCCCTGACTCTGTTGCGTGCCGTCGCCGCGGGTTTCCTACCGCTTTCGGCTGACGAAGCCTACTACTGGCTGTGGTCGCGTCATCTCGCGGCGGGCTATTTCGACCATCCGCCCGCCATCGCCTACGTCATACGATTCGGGACGATTTTGTTCGGCGATACCGCATTCGGTGTGCGGGCCGGAGGCATCGTTCTGTCGGTGCTGGCGAGCATCTTGGTGTGGCGGGCCGGTGTGCTTTTGCTGCGCAGCGAAGATGCCGGCGCGCGCGCCTGTCTGTTCTTCAACCTGACGCTGATGGTCTCGGTGGAGACTCTGGCGGCGACGCCGGATGGCCCTTCCGTCGCCGCAGCGGCTGCGGTTCTCTACGCCCTTGCCCGCATCGAGCATGATGGCAAGGGCGCATGGTGGCTTGCGGTTGGCGTCGGCGCCGGCCTCGGTCTTCTGTCGAAATACACGGCTCTCTTTCTCGGTGCCGGCATGGCGGTGTGGCTGCTGCTGTCGCCGAAGGCCCGTCGCTGGCTCATCACGCCTTGGCCGTGGCTTGGTCTCGTCATCGCATTCGCGTTATTCCTGCCGAATCTGCTGTGGAACGCATCGCATGGCTGGGCGACCTTCGCCTTCCAGTTCGGCCGCATCGCCGGTAGTCATTTCACCTTGCGTTTCCTGTTCGAGTTTTTGGGCGCCCAGCTGGTACTCGCCTCTCCCTTTATTTTCGTACTCGCCGCGCTGTCTCTCGCTTTCCGGGCTCGCGATCGCGATGGCGCGATCTTCCTGCTCGCGGCGCTCGTCTTTCCTTCGGCGCTCTATTTTCTGATCCACTCGCTGCACGACCGGATCCAGGGCAACTGGCCGTCCTTTCTCTATCCGGCACTTGCGATCGCGGCGGCGCAGGCCTGGATGGAGGTGACGTGGACCGGATGGACTGTGTGGGTGTGGCGCATTGCGCGACCTCTCGCGACGCCGGTCGCAGCCATCCTC